>NZ_JANCPI010000005.1:0-140392 GCF_024295435.1 Streptococcus sp. CF7_Ac1-8
ACAGGTAAGATTACAGAACCAGGAAAATCAACTGAAGAAGTTCCTGATGTAACAACACCAGGTAAAGTCACACCAGCAACACCAACTCCAAATGCAGTTACTCCGAATGCAGATCAGGTAGATACTAAGACTACTGTTGATAATGGAGCTAAGTCAAATGATTCTCAAAATGTATTGCCAAATACAGGAACAGAATCAAATGCGACTCTTGCATCTCTAGGACTTCTTGGTATGCTAGGTGGTCTCGGACTTGTAGCTCGCAAGAAAAAAGAAGACTAATAATTTAGTCAGATGAACATTCATTCTGTTGTATTTTATGATAAACTAGATTGGTTCTGGGAATCGTGTTAGTCATAAACTAAAAAGAATGATTAGATAAAGAAAGCGAACAATGCTAGGATTTTGTTAAACGGAATTCTAAGTATTGTTCGCTTTTTGTGGTATAATAATTACTATGCAGAAAAAACCAACGTCAGCCTATGTGCACATCCCATTTTGTACCCAGATTTGTTATTATTGTGACTTTTCAAAAGTTTTTATCAAGAATCAGCCAGTAGATAGTTATTTGGAACATCTGTTAGAAGAGTTTCAATCTTATGATATTCAAAAGTTAAGAACCCTCTATATTGGTGGTGGAACACCGACAGCTCTATCAGCTTCGCAACTAGAGGTGTTATTGAATGGCTTGACTAAAAACTTGGACTTGTCTGCCTTGGAAGAGTTGACCATTGAAGCCAATCCCGGCGACTTGGATGCGGATAAGATTGCGGTTTTGAAGAACTCGGCTGTCAATCGTGTTTCACTAGGTGTGCAGACCTTTGATGACAAGATGCTGAAAAAGATTGGGCGCAGTCATTTGGAGAAGGATATTTATGAAAATATCGACCGCCTGAAACTGGCTGGTTTTGATAATATCTCTATCGATTTGATTTATGCGCTGCCTGGTCAGACTATGGAGCAGGTCAAGGACAATGTGGCTAAGGCTATTGGGCTGGATATTCCTCATATGAGTTTGTATAGTTTGATTTTAGAAAATCATACGGTCTTTATGAACCGTATGCGACGAGGAAAATTGCCTCTGCCTAAGGAGGAATTGGAGGCTGAGATGTTTGAGTACATCATCGCGGAGCTGGAGAAATCTGGTTTTGAGCATTATGAGATTTCCAATTTCTCCAAGCCTGGTTTTGAAAGTCGGCACAATCTCATGTACTGGGATAATGCTGAGTACTATGGCATCGGTGCTGGGGCGTCTGGTTATGTAAATGGAGTACGCTATAAAAATCATGGTCCGATTCGTCATTATCTCACTGCGGTTGAGGAAGGCAATGCACGTATCACAGAAGAACACCTGAGTCAAAAGGAGCAAATGGAAGAGGAAATGTTCTTGGGCCTCCGCAAGAAATCAGGAGTCTCCATGGCGCGATTTGAGGAAAAATTTGGACGGTCCTTCGATGGACTTTATGGAGAAATTGTCAGAGACTTGGTTCAACAAGGTCTCATGCAAATAGAGGGTGACCGAGTTCGCATGACAAAAAGAGGTCTCTTTTTAGGAGACACCGTTGCAGAACGATTTATTTTGGAGTAGAATGATGGGCTTAACTTATCAAATGAAAATGAAAATTCCTTTTGATATGGCTGATATGAACGGTCATATCAAGCTTCCAGATGTGATTTTGTTGTCCCTGCAAGTTTCAGGGATGCAGTCGATTGAACTGGGTGTTAGTGATAAGGCCATTTTGGAAAACTATAATCTGGTCTGGATTATCACAGATTATGATATTGAGGTGGTTCGTTTGCCTCGTTTTGCGGAAGAAATCACTATTGAAACGGAAGCCCTGAGCTACAATCGACTCTTTTGCTACCGTCGCTTTACCATTTATGATGAAGCAGGTCAGGAACTCATCCACATGATAGCGACTTTTGTTCTGATGGACCGAGATAGTCGAAAAGTCCATGCTGTCGAACCTGAGATTGTGGCTCCTTACCAGTCTGATTTTGATAAAAAACTTATCCGCGGACCAAAGTATGAGTCCTTGAACGAGCCAATCAGCAAGGATTACCATGTCCGTTTTTACGACTTGGATATGAATGGTCATGTTAATAACAGTAAGTATCTGGACTGGATTTTTGAGGTCATGGGAGCGGACTTTTTGACCCAATATATTCCCAAGAGAATCAACCTCAAGTATGTCAAGGAAGTTCGACCAGGTGGGGTTATTACATCGGCTGTTGAACGGACTGGACTGGAAAGCAAGCATGAGATTACAAGCGACGGGGCTACCAATGCCCAAGCTATTATCACTTGGTAAGAAATAAAAAAGGATTAGGGAGAATAGATGAAATATAAAGGCTATTTAATTGATTTAGACGGAACTATTTATAAGGGGAAAGACCGAATTCCAGCAGGGGAGGCTTTTATCCATGAATTGCAAAAGCGAGATATCCCCTATCTCTTTGTAACCAACAATACAACCCGTACTCCAGAGAGTGTTCAGGAAATGTTGTCTCAGAATTTTAATATCGATACGCCCCTGTCGACTGTCTACACAGCGACTTTGGCGACTATCGACTATATGAACGACTTGGGGCTTGAAAAGACGGCATATGTTATTGGAGAAGCAGGGCTCAAGGAAGCCATCAAGGCGGCTGGTTATGTCGAAGACAAGGAAAATCCTGCCTATGTGGTAGTAGGCCTGGACTGGCAAGTTGATTATGAAAAATTTGCGACAGCAACTCTTGCCATTCAAAAGGGTGCTCACTTTATCGGAACCAACCCTGACCTCAACATCCCGACAGAGCGCGGTCTTTTGCCAGGTGCTGGTTCACTGATTACCCTGCTTGAAGTAGCAACACGAGTGAAGCCTGTTTATATAGGGAAGCCAAATGCCATCATTATGGACAAGGCAGTTGAGCACTTAGGTTTGGAACGTGAAGAATTAATCATGGTCGGAGATAACTACCTAACTGATATCCGGGCAGGGATTGACAATGGCATTCCAACGCTCTTGGTGACGACAGGTTTTACCACGGCAGAAGAAGTAGCAGACCTGCCAATCGCACCAACTCATGTGGTTTCTAGTCTTGCGGAGTGGAATTTTGATGAAAACTAAGCTGACCTTTTGGGGCTCTATGCTCTTTCTTCTTTCCCTCGCAATCCTTCTGACCATCTATCTGGCTTGGGTTTTCTATCCTATGGAGATCCAGTGGTTGAATTTAACGAATCGGGTCTATCTAAAACCAGAAACTATTCAATACAACTTTCAGATCTTGATGAATTACCTGACCAATCCTTTTAGTCAGGTCTTGCAGATGCCTGATTTTCGTTCGTCAGCAGCTGGTCTGCACCACTTTGCAGTGGTTAAGAACCTCTTTCACTTGGTTCAGCTAGTTGCTCTAGTGACACTGCCAAGTTTCTATTTCTTTGTCAAAGGGATTGTGAAAAAGGGCTTCTTGTCTCTATTTAGTAAAGGGCTTTTGGCTTTAGTGGTTTTGCCTTTGCTGATTGGGCTTGGGGGAGTATTGATTGGTTTTGACCAGTTCTTTACCCTTTTCCATCAAATTCTCTTTGTGGGAGATGATACCTGGCTTTTTGATCCAGCCAAGGATCCAGTGATTCTGATTTTACCAGAGACCTTCTTCCTACATGCCTTCCTCCTCTTTTTCGCCCTCTATGAGAGCTTCTTTGGTTTTCTATACCTGAAAAGTCGTAGGAAGTGAAAGAAAGATGTTTTTAATTTGTATATATAATTGTATATAATTTAAAATCATCGTTAAGAATGAATTAACTAAATCCAAAATCTATCAAACGTTCGCAAACAGTCTATTTTTATTGAAAAAATAGGCTTTTTTTCTAAAAATCTCTAGTCAAGCGCTTTATTTTTTTGTATAATAGAGGTAGCAAAGTATAGATAAAAAGAGAAAAGCATGATTACACTATTCCTATCACCGAGCTGTACTTCATGTCGTAAGGCAAAGGCCTGGCTAGAAAAACATAAGGTGCCCTTTGAGGAACACAATATTATGACCAGTCCCTTAACAAGAAAAGAATTGCAACACATCCTTTCCTTGACCGAAAATGGTACTGATGACATTATTTCAACTCGTTCAAAAATTTTCCAAAAATTAGATATTGATGTAGAAAGTATTTCTGTATCAGAATTGCTTCATTTGATTGAGCAGTATCCTAGTCTTTTGCGTCGTCCCATTATTATTGATGCCAAACGTATGCAAATCGGTTTTAATGAAGATGAGATTCGTGCTTTTCTCCCTCGTAGTTATCGTAAGCAAGAACTAAAAGAAGCAAGAATGAGAGCTGGTATTAGTTAATGAACAAACAGTATAGTTACCCACTAGATTTGTCGTGGAGCACTGAAGAACTTGCTTCAGTGCTTTCTTTTTTTAATGATGTTGAAGCTGCCTATGAGGGCAAGGTAGAGGCTAAAAAGTTACTGGACTCCTATAAGGGATTCAAAGCGGTCGTGCCAAGCAAGAGTGAAGAGAAACGTTTGGGACGAGAATTTGAAACAGTTAGTGGCTATTCGCTCTACCGAGCGGTTCAGGCTGCCAAGGAAAAAGGGGAAGGAAAGATTTCTCTTGGAAAGTAAATTTGAATTTGCTAAAGAGCTGGTCAAGAAGGCGGGCCAGTACATCCTTGACCATATGCAGGAAGATTTGTGTGTTGAGACGAAGACCTCTCCAACAGATTTGGTGACCAGACTGGACAAGGAAGTTCAGGAGCTCTTGGTTGGTGAGATTCTATCCCGTTATCCTGAGGATAAGATTTGTGCTGAAGAAGGTTGTCTGCGAGCCTCGGTTCAAGAGGGCAAGGTTTGGGTTATTGATCCCATTGATGGTACCAATAATTTTGTGGCTCAGCAGGAAGATTTTGCTGTCATGATGGCTTATTTTGAAAATGGCCAGGGACAGTTTGGTCTGATTTATGATGTGGTCAAAGGGGATTGTTATCACGGTGGTGGTAAGTTTCCGGTTTGCCGAAATGATCAGCCCCTAGCTCCCTTTAAAGTAAAACCCCTTGGAGATTTTCTTATTGCAGGGAATAGTGGTATGTTGGAAACCAATGAATGGGGCTTGGCTGATTTGAGTCGGGCTGTACTCGGTGTACGTGTCTATGGGAGTGCGGCCATTAGTTTTGCCAAGATTTTGTCAGGGCGTTTGTTGACCTATGTTACTTATCTGCAACCATGGGATTATGCTGCGGCTAGTATTTTAGGGGAAAGTCTGGGCTATCGGGTTGTGACCCTTTCTGGTCAAGCGCTTGATTTTCAAACCAGACAGCCGGTCATGATGCTACCTCTTGAGATGCAGGAGGAAATTCAGTCCTATATTTACGAAAGGAAAAGAACTTAAATGCAATTTCCAGAAGGATTTGTTGAAAAATATGAAGAGATACTAGGAGATGAGGCAAGAGATTTTCTTGCCTCTTTTGAGGAGGAAGCGGTTTCGGCCTTTCGGGTCAATCCTTTAAAAGAAGCGCCAGTTTCCTTTCCTGATGCCATTCCTCAAACATCTTGGGGCCACTATGGTAAGGTTTCAGGGAAATCGTCTGAACATGCTACTGGTTTGGTTTATTCGCAAGAACCTGCTGCCCAGATGGTTGCTCAGGTAGCCCAGCCCAGTCCTGGTATGAAAGTCTTGGATTTGGCTGCTGCACCGGGTGGAAAATCAACTCAGTTAGCAGCCTATCTAGCAGGGGAGGGTCTCCTTGTTTCCAATGAAATTTCAAGCAAACGGGCTAAGATTTTAGTAGAAAACATGGAGCGCTTTGGAGCGACAAATGTCGTGGTGACCAATGAATCTGCTGACCGCTTGGCCAAGGTTTTTAAGGGCTATTTTGACCTCATTGTCCTTGATGCTCCTTGCTCAGGGGAAGGGATGTTCCGTAAGCAACCAGATGCTATGGATTATTGGAGCTTAGATTATCCGAGTCAATGTGCTAGCTTGCAAAGAGAAATTCTGGAAGATGCAGTAAACATGCTAGCTGATGGTGGTCGTCTGGTTTATTCAACTTGTACCTGGGCCCCCGAGGAAAACGAAGAGATTGTCAATTGGCTACTGGAAGAGTATGATTTTGATTTGCTGCCAGTTGAACATATCAATGGAATGGTAGCTGGTATTGACCTGCCAGAAACAGCTCGGATGTACCCTCATCAGTTTAAGGGAGAGGGGCAGTTTGTAGCTCATTTACAATTTAGAGGTGACAATCCAGCTCCTAAATTTAAGGCAAGTAAGAGCAATCTCAGCCGAGAACAAGTTACTTTGTGGCAGGAATTTGCCCAAAAACACCTGAAAATCAATCTAAGGGGAATCTTGCAGACTTTTGGTGACCAACTCTATCTCCTGCCAGAATTTTTGCCAGATTTAGGGAAGCTCAAGATTGCTCGTAATGGACTGCATCTGGGTACCTTTAAGAAGAAACGCTTTGAGCCTAGTTTTGCTCTTGGTCTAGCCTTGAAACCGAGTCAGGTCAAGCAGTCGGTTGAAATTGACCAAGAAGAGTTTGTAAAGTATGTGGCTGGAGAAACTGTTCATCTGGCAGAAAGTCTGCCAAATGGTTGGTACCAAGTTTTGGTTCAAGGCAATGGTTTGGGCTTTGCTAAGGTGACTGGAAATGTTTTGAAAAATTATTTTCCAAAAGGCCTCAGATTCAAGTGAAAATGCTAGTCAAAGTAGCTTGTCTATGTTATAGTGGAAGTATGGATTTTTTCAAATTGTCTTTTATTTTAAGTCAAAATTTGTTGAGAAGACAACTGAGCAAATTTCTAGTAAAACTAAGCTAGCAACTTCGGTTGGTTCCCAATTTTAAAAAAGAAAAACATAAATAAATAGTTGAAAAAATTCACAGCATTCACCATTATTTTCAAGGAGAAAAAACAGTGAAAAAAAGGAAAAAACTCGCTCTATCCCTTGCGGCTCTTTTGCTAGCAGGTTCTTTGGCGGGATGTGCTAGCTGGATTGATCGTGGGGAATCCATGACAGCTGTTGGCTCAACGGCTCTTCAGCCCTTGGTCGAAGCAGCAGCAGATGAATTTGGCTCTATACACGTTGGAAAAACAGTCAACGTCCAAGGTGGAGGATCTGGTACAGGTCTGTCTCAGGTTCAGTCTGGAGCCGTTGATGTAGGAAATTCAGACGTATTTGCCGAGGAAAAAGACGGTATCAACGCATCCGCTCTAGTGGATCATAAGGTAGCCGTAGCGGGCTTGGCAGTGATTGTAAACAAGGAAGTTGACGTTGAAAATCTGACAACAGAACAACTCCGTAGCATCTTCACAGGTCAAGTAACCAACTGGAAAGAAGTCGGCGGGAAAGACCTAGCCATTTCTATTATTAACCGTGCAGCAAGTTCTGGTTCACGTGCAACCTTTGATAGTGTTATCATGGATGGTCAGTCTGCTGTGCAGAGTCAAGAACAGGATTCAAATGGGATGGTCAAAAACATTGTTTCCCAGACACCAGGAGCCATTTCTTACCTAGCCTTTGCCTATGTGGATGACTCGGTGAAACGCATGAAGTTGAATGGCTATGAGCCGATTGCAGAAAATGTTACAACCAATAACTGGCCTTTGTGGTCTTATGAACACATGTATACCCTAGGTCAACCAAATGAATTGGTGGCAGAATTTCTCAACTTTGTCCTCTCAGATGAAGCGCAAAGTGGAATCGTTAAGGGAATGGGCTATATTTCTGTCAAGGAAATGAAGGTTGAAAAAGATGCTGTAGGAACGGTGACAGCACTAGAAGGGAGTCACTAATGAATCAAGAAGAATTAGCTAAAAAATTACTCTCTCCCTCAAAGAACTCTCGTTTAGAGAAACTTGGAAAAGGCTTGACCTTTGCCTGTCTGTCTTTGATTGTCATCATCGTGGCTATGATTTTGATCTTCGTAGCCCAAAAAGGTTTGTCGACCTTCTTTGTCAATGGGGTTAACATCTTTGATTTCCTCTTTGGCCAAACTTGGAATCCTTCAGGTAAACAATTTGGTGCCCTTCCTATGATTTTGGGTTCCTTTATTGTCACAATCCTATCGGCCCTTATCGCAACTCCTTTTGCTATTGGTGCGGCAGTATTTATGACCGAAGTCTCACCAAAAGGTGCTAGAATCTTGCAACCAGCCATTGAATTGCTGGTCGGAATTCCTTCAGTCGTGTATGGATTTATCGGTTTACAGGTCGTAGTTCCTTTTGTCCGTAGTGTCTTTGGTGGAACTGGTTTTGGGATTTTATCAGGGATTTTTGTTCTCTTTGTCATGATCCTACCAACGGTAACCTTTATGACAACTGATAGCTTGCGTGCGGTGCCTCGTCACTACCGCGAAGCTAGTTTGGCTATGGGAGCCACTCGTTGGCAAACCATCTGGCGCGTGACCTTAAAGGCTGCGCGTTCAGGGATTTTTACAGCAGTGGTCTTTGGGATGGCGCGTGCCTTTGGTGAGGCCTTGGCCATTCAGATGGTGGTCGGAAACTCAGCCGTTGTCCCAACTTCATTGACAACACCTGCTGCGACCTTGACCTCTGTCTTGACCATGGGTATCGGAAATACAGTTATGGGAACCGTTGACAATAACGTTCTCTGGTCACTAGCCTTAGTCTTGCTCTTGATGAGTTTGGCCTTCAACAGTGTGATTAAATTGATTACGAAAGAAAGAGGAAAGAAAAACTATGCACGCTAAGAAATTAGATAAAATTGCAACAGCTGTCCTCTACTCAATTGCAGGAATTATCGTTGCCATCTTGGCATCCTTGATTCTTTATATCTTGGTTCGTGGTTTGCCCCACATCTCTTGGTCTTTCTTGACTGGCAAATCATCATCTTACCAAGCAGGTGGAGGGATTGGAATTCAGCTTTATAATTCCTTCTTCCTTTTGGTCATTACCTTGATTATCTCTGTGCCTTTGTCTATGGGAGCTGGGATTTTCCTAGCTGAATACGCCAAAAAAGGTCCTGTGACCAACTTTGTCAGAACCTGTATTGAAATCTTGTCTTCATTGCCATCAGTGGTTGTGGGTCTATTTGGTTACTTGATCTTTGTAGTTCAGTTTGAGTATGGATTTTCAATCATTTCAGGTGCCTTGGCCTTGACAGTCTTTAACCTGCCTCAGATGACTCGTAATGTTGAAGACAGTTTGAAACACGTTCACCACACGCAACGTGAAGCTGGCCTAGCTCTTGGGATTTCTCGTTGGGAGACTGTAGTCCATGTGGTCATTCCAGAAGCCCTTCCAGGGATTGTAACGGGGGTTGTCTTGGCTTCTGGTCGTATCTTTGGTGAGGCTGCTGCTTTGATTTACACAGCAGGACAATCCGCTCCAGCCCTTGACTGGTCTAACTGGAATATTCTCAGTGTGACCAGCCCAATCTCTATCTTCCGTCAAGCAGAAACCTTGGCTGTCCACATCTGGAAAGTCAATAGCGAAGGAACCATTCCAGATGGAACCATCGTATCAGCAGGTTCTGCGGCCGTGCTCCTCATCTTTATCCTCATCTTTAACTTTGGAGCCCGTAAACTCGGAAGCTACCTACATAAGAAATTAACTGCTGCCTAAAGGAGAAGCCATGTCAAAATATAATTGGGATGAAAAGCATATCATCACCTTTCCTGAAGAGAAAGTGGCCCTCTCTACTAAGGATTTACATGTTTACTACGGTAAAAAAGAATCCATCAAGGGCATCGATATGCAATTTGAAAAAAATAAAATTACAGCCTTAATTGGCCCATCTGGATCTGGGAAATCAACCTACCTCCGCAGTCTCAACCGTATGAATGATACCATTGATATTGCTAAGGTAACAGGTCAAATTCTCTACCAAGGGATTGATGTCAACCGTCCAGAAATCAACGTTTACGAGATGCGTAAACACATCGGAATGGTCTTCCAACGACCAAATCCTTTTGCCAAGTCTATCTATCGCAATATCACTTTTGCCCATGAACGTGCAGGGGTTAAGGACAAGCAAGTCTTGGATGAAATTGTGGAAACCTCTCTTCGTCAAGCTGCCCTTTGGGATCAGGTCAAAGACGATTTGCAAAAGTCAGCCTTGACCCTGTCAGGTGGTCAGCAGCAACGTCTCTGTATCGCTCGTGCCATCTCTGTCAAACCAGATATCCTTTTGATGGATGAACCAGCGTCAGCCTTGGATCCCATTGCGACAGCCCAGCTGGAAGAAACTATGTTGGAATTGAAGAAGGACTTTACCATCATCATCGTGACTCACAGTATGCAGCAGGCTGCGCGTGCTAGTGACTACACAGGATTTTTCTACTTGGGTGACTTGATCGAGTACGATAAGACCTCTAATATTTTCCAAAATGCTAAACTACAGTCAACCAATGACTACGTAACAGGACACTTTGGATAGAAAGGAAACAGTATGACAGAAGCGATTTTACAGGTGTCAGACCTGTCCGTTTACTACAATCAAAAGAAGGCCTTGAATAGTGTTTCCCTATCTTTCCAACCTAAGGAAATTACAGCCTTGATCGGTCCATCTGGATCAGGGAAGTCAACCCTCCTCAAGGCTATCAACCGCATGGGGGATCTCAATCCAGAGGTAACCACAACCGGTTCGGTGGTTTATAATGGCCACAACATCTACAGTCCTCGTACAGATACAGTTGAATTGCGTAAAGAAATCGGTATGGTTTTCCAACAGCCCAACCCCTTCCCTATGTCTATCTACGAAAATGTTGTTTACGGGCTTCGTATCAATGGAGTTAAGGACAAACAGGTTCTGGACGAGGCGGTAGAAAAAGCCTTGCAACGGGCTTCTATCTGGGATGAGGTCAAGGATCGCCTGCATGATTCAGCTATCGGACTTTCAGGTGGTCAACAGCAACGTGTTTGCGTTGCTCGTGTTTTGGCAACTAGTCCTAAAATCATTCTCTTGGATGAACCGACTTCAGCCTTGGACCCTATCTCAGCTGGTAAGATTGAAGAAACCTTGTATGGCTTAAAAGATAAATACACTATGCTCTTGGTTACGCGTTCTATGCAACAAGCCTCTCGTATTTCTGACAAGACAGGATTTTTCCTAGATGGAGATTTGATTGAGTTTAACGATACTAAGAAGATGTTCCTCAACCCACAACACAAGGAAACAGAAGACTATATTTCAGGAAAATTTGGATAAGGAGATAAATGATGTTACGTTCTCAATTTGAAGAAGATTTGGAGAAATTGCACAACCAGTTCTATGCCATGGGACAGGAAGTGCTATCCCAAATCAATCGTACAGTGCGTGCCTTTGTTACGCATGACCGTGATTTGGCCAAGGAAGTCATCGAAGACGATGCAGAAGTAAACGAATACGAAGTGAAATTGGAGAAGAAATCATTTGAAATGATTGCCCTTCAACAACCAGTTTCTCAAGACTTGCGTACCGTTTTAACAGTCTTAAAAGCAGTATCTGACTTGGAACGTATGGGTGACCATGCTGTTTCCATCGCAAAAGCAGCCATTCGTATGAAGGGGGAACAACGTATCCCAGCTGTTGAAGAAGAAATCAAGAGAATGGGTCGCGATGTCAAGAACTTCGTCGAAGCAGCCCTTGAGCTCTATCTGAATGGTTCAGTAGATCAGGCCTATGAAGTAGCAGCCATGGACGAAAAAATCAACCATTACTTTGATAGCATTCGTGACTTGGCTACAGAAGAAATCAAGAAAAATCCAGATGCTATCGTTACAGGCCGTGATTATTTCCAAGTGATTGCTTTCTTGGAACGCATTGGAGACTATGCCAAAAATATCTGTGAATGGGTTGTTTACTTTGAAACAGGTAAGATTGTCGAATTATAAAATAGATTTATTCTGTATAAAAAGGAGCTTGAAATCAACTGATAGCTCCTTTTATTGAATGAAAAAAATATTTTTAAGATAAAAATTCAAAAAATACTTGACAAGTATCTTGGATAGCGTTATAATTATACAAAATTAACAGAGAGGTTGTTTATTTATGAAATCAAAAAAATGGATATTTGTTTTATGTAGCTTTCTTGCAAGTTTCTTCTTAGTGGCTTGCCAGTCGGGTTCTAATGGTTCTCAGTCAGCTGTTGAGGCCATTAAGCAAAAGGGGAAATTAGTTGTGGCGACTAGTCCTGACTATGCACCTTTTGAATTCCAATCCTTAGTTGACGGAAAAAACCAGGTAGTCGGTGCGGACATTGACATGGCCCAGGCTATCGCTGATGAACTTGGGGTGAAGTTGGAAATTTCAAGCATGAGTTTTGACAATGTCTTGACTAGTCTTCAAACTGGTAAGGCTGACCTAGCAGTTGCAGGAATTAGCGCTACTGACGAGAGAAAAGAAGTCTTTGATTTTTCAATCCCTTACTATGAAAACAAGATTAGTTTCTTGGTTCGTAAGTCTGATGTAGAAAAATACAAGGATTTAACTAGCCTTGAAAGTGCTAATATTGCAGCCCAAAAAGGGACTGTTCCAGAATCAATGGTCAAGGAACAATTGCCAAAAGCGCAATTGACTTCCCTAACTAATATGGGTGAAGCTGTCAATGAATTGCAGGCTGGAAAAGTAGATGCTGTTCACATGGATGAGCCTGTTGCGCTTAGCTATGCTGCTAAAAATGCGGACCTAGCTGTTGCAACTGTCAGCTTGAAGATGAAGGACGGTGAAGCTAATGCCGTTGCCCTTAGAAAAAATAGTGCTGATTTGAAAGAAGTGGTGGACAAGGTCATCCAAAAACTCAAGGATGAAGGAACTTACCAAAGCTATCTTGAAAAGGCAGCAAGTCTAACTGAAGTTGAAGAATAAGAAAAAAGCAGAGTTGGAAGGTTATTCCAATTCTGCTTTTAAATAGTTTAAAACCTTTTCCAGATTTTCTAGGGATACCTTGGCAAATTGATAAGGACAGGTATCCAAGTAAGCCTCCTCAAAGAAGTCCAATTTCAGCTGACTGTGTTTGAGGCTGGCGATTTTAGGATACTGTCTCAGGTCTAGCAATAAACCATCGTGAAGGGGATAATGAGGAAGGGGATAAGGCGTTTTCGTTAAGCTTTTCTCGAGTTGTTTTTGGTAGTCTTCCTGATTGGACAAGCGAGCTAGACGATTTTTCTCAAATAATTGACTGTCAATATAGAGTGACAGGGCCTTTTGCATGATGAGGTTGCTGTCGTAGTCTAGTATATTTTTGTAGGCAACAAAGGCTCTCTTGATAGCATTTGGAAGAATGAGCGACGTAATCCGCAGGGCTGGAAAGAGGCTAGTTGAGAAGGACTTGATATAAATAACGCGCTCTTCTGTATCCAGATAGTGGAAGGTCTGGCCCTTTTTAGAGTCCAAATCCCCCAGATAGTCGTCCTCTACGATATAGACTCCATACTTGGCAGCTAAGTCAAGAATAGCCCGTTTGTCCTGTTCAGAATAGGAATGCCCCAGAGGATAGTGAAAACGAGGAATAGTGTAGAAAAACTTGATCTTTCCCGTTTGGAAATGCCGTTCAAGTTCCTCCAAGTCAATTCCATCAATGCCTCGTTCAATCGTTTGATAGTCCAGACCTTGAGCAATCAAGAGGCGATTCATCCGATGGTAGGTAGGCTGTTCGACTAAGATTTCCTTTGCTTGGCTTGGAAAGGAAATTTGAGAGAGGATAAAAAGGGCTTGTTGGGTCCCAGAAGTCAGTACTAGTTGGTCAGCCTTGCAGTAGAGAGCTTGCTCAAAGAGTAATTTGTGAATGGACTGTCTTAGGTCTTCTAATCCTTCCTGGTTGTCATAGTAGTTAAAAAGGTAGTTTTCCCGGCCAATCAAGGTTTCATTGACGCAGAGTCGGAAATCGTCATAGGCGCTGGCATGTTCATCTGTAACCTCGATTTCTAGGTCTTGGTGTTGCCCTTGTTCTAATACATAGTAGCCACTCTGAGGTTTGGCATAGAGGTATTGTTCGTGCCGTAATTCCAGCAGGGCTCGTTGAATGGTGTCCTTGCTACAGTGAAAGTCAAGGCTCAGTTGACGGATAGAAGGCAGGCGGCTACCCGTAGGAAATCGTCCAGACTCGATACCATTTTTCAGATAGGCAACGACCTCTTGGTACTTGCTTTGTTTCTTCATTCCAGACCTCCCTTGATTTTGTTACATTGTACCCTTTTTTTTCCTTCTTGGCAATGTTTAGAGTGTTTCTCTCGTGCACATCTAGAGGCAAATGTGGTATACTTAGGAGTAACATTTATAGAATAACAGACAAGAAAGTGAATGGATAAGAACGTGCAGGAACCAGTGAAATTATTTCAATACAATACCCTTGGAGCCTTGATGGCTGGCCTTTATGGTGGGACCATGACAGTAGGAGAATTGCTAGAGCATGGTGACCTTGGTTTGGGAACCTTGGATTCCATTGATGGAGAATTGATTGTCTTGGATGGCAAGGCTTATCAGGCCAAAGGATCAGGCGACCAGCCAGATATTGTGGAGGTGTCACCAGATGCTCTTATTCCTTATGCAGCGGTAGTACCGCATCAGGCAGAGGTTATTTTCCGCCAGCGGTTTGAGATGACAGATAAGGAATTGGAAGAACGGATTGAGTCTTATTATGATGGGGAAAATCTTTTCCGCTCTATCAAGATTCGTGGGGAATTTTCACATATGCATGTGCGCATGATTCCCAAGTCGACACCAGAGACCAAGTTTGCTGATGTTGCAACCCATCAGCCTGAATATCGTCGTGACAATGTCGCAGGAACCATCGTTGGTTTCTGGACGCCAGAGATTTTCCATGGAGTTAGTGTGGCAGGCTACCATCTGCACTTCATATCAGATGACTTGACCTTCGGTGGGCATGTCATGGACTTTGTCATCAAGGAAGGCATTATCGAGGTGGGAGCAGTTGACCAGTTGGATCAACGTTTCCCAGTCCAAGACCGTCAATACTTGTTTGCTAAGTTCAATGTTGACGAGATGAAAAAAGATATTGAAAAGGCAGAATAGGAGAAGAAAATGACCATTCATATCATTATTACCATGGTGCTGTTGCTGGCTTTTTTGATAGGGAGCATTTGGTATGCCAAAAAGAAATACCAGATTAATTTAGCTGTCTTGGGCTTGGGGGCTGTTGCCTTCTTTCTCTCTTCACAGATTCTAGAAAAATTGATTCATATCATAGTTCTTCATCCTCAAAAAGATGGAAGTATTGCTCTTTTACAAGACCATCCCCTGGTTTATATTGTCTATGGCCTAGCTATGGCGGCTTTCTTTGAGGAAACAGCTCGTCTTATCTTCTTTAAATGGTTGAAGAAAAAAAGAAACTTGGAAAAATCAGATGCCCTTGCTTATGGATTGGGGCATGGTGGTTTGGAATTGATTTTCTTAGGTGTTACTAGCCTCATCAATCTCTACATTGTTCTTTCGGCAGTTCAGACTCAGAATCCACAGGTCCTGAAATTGCTGTCTGAAAATATGTTGAAAACTATCCAGTCGCTATCTGTCTGGCAAATTTATTTGCTTGCTTTTGAACGGATTTTAGCACTTGGATTCCAAATGCTTTTAACTGTTTGGGTTTATCAAGGTGTTCGTCATAAAAACTGGGTATATCTATTAGCAGCCTATGGCCTTCATGCCTTCTTTGATCTTGTTCCATCTCTAGCTCAAGTAGGATGGATTACAAGTCCAGTCTTGGTTGAAGTCATTCTACTAGTTGAACTGTTCCTAGTTGCCTATGGAACTAAGGCAATCTTTTGCAAAAAATCATAAGAAAAGGGGGAAGCCTCTTTTTTTGTTTAAAATAAGCCCAAGATTTTTTTAGGGTCGTCAAATGGTCTTAAAAATGGTATAATGGAATGAATTTTGTAAAAGGAAGAGTGTCATGTCAGTAAAAGAAAAAATGCTTGAAATCTTAGAAGGGATTGATATCCGTTTTAAAGAACCCTTGCATAGCTATAGTTATACAAAAGTAGGTGGAGAGGCCGATTATTTGGTCTTCCCACGAAATCGTTTTGAGTTGGCTCGCGTTGTTAAATTTGCCAATCAAGAAAATATCCCTTGGATGGTACTTGGAAATGCCAGCAATATTATCGTCCGTGATGGTGGAATTCGTGGATTTGTCATCTTGTGTGACAAGCTCAATAATGTTTCCGTTGATGGCTATACCATTGAAGCAGAAGCTGGTGCTAACTTGATTGAAACAACTCGAATTGCCCTTCGTCATAGTTTGACTGGCTTTGAGTTTGCTTGTGGCATTCCAGGAAGTGTTGGTGGTGCTGTCTTTATGAATGCGGGTGCCTATGGTGGCGAGATTTCCCACATCTTGCAGTCTTGTAAGGTCTTGACCAAGGATGGAGAAATTGAGACCCTGTCTGTCAAGGATTTGGCTTTTGGTTACCGCCATTCAGCTATTCAAGAGTCTGGTGCAGTTGTTCTGTCAGCTAAATTTGCTCTAGCTCCAGGAACTCATCAGGTTATCAAGCAAGAAATGGATCGCTTGACGCATCTACGTGAACTCAAGCAACCTTTAGAATATCCATCTTGTGGTTCGGTCTTTAAGCGTCCAGTCGGTCATTTTGCAGGTCAATTAATTTCAGAAGCTGGCTTGAAAGGCTATCGTATCGGTGGCGTAGAAGTGTCAGAAAAACACGCTGGATTTATGATCAATGTTGCTGACGGAACGGCCAAAGACTACGAAGACTTGATTGAGTCTGTGATTGAAAAAGTCAAGGAACACTCTGGCGTTACTCTTGAGAGAGAGGTCCGTATTTTAGGTGAAAGCAAGTAGGAAGCTGTATTTGAAAAGCTGCTGCTATGTCATGGAAAGGGGGTGAAGGCCTATCGTTAGTGCAGAAGAATGTAGGCAGTTCAATCTCCTACACGAGGTAGTAGCGGCCTGACAGAGCCCTGATCTGTTAATCTATGAAAAAGAAGGAATAAACGACAATTGAAAAAACCAATTATTGAATTCAAAAACGTCTCTAAAGTTTTTGAAGACAGCAACACCAAGGTTCTCAAAGATATCAACTTTGAGTTGGAAGAAGGGAAGTTCTATACTCTTCTAGGCGCGTCTGGTTCAGGGAAATCAACTATCCTTAACATCATTGCAGGTTTGCTGGATGCGACGACAGGAGATATTTTACTGGACGGTGTCCGAATCAATGACATCCCAACCAACAAGCGAGACGTCCATACCGTCTTCCAATCCTATGCCTTGTTTCCACATATGAATGTGTTTGAAAATGTTGCCTTTCCACTACGCTTGCGTAAGATTGACAAGAAGGAAATCGAGCAACGCGTTGCGGAAGTTCTCAAGATGGTTCAGTTGGAAGGTTACGAAAAACGTTCCATCCGTAAACTCTCTGGAGGACAACGTCAGCGTGTGGCTATTGCCCGTGCCATCATCAACCAACCCCGTGTGGTCTTGTTGGACGAGCCTTTATCAGCGCTGGACTTAAAATTAAGAACAGACATGCAGTACGAACTGCGTGAACTGCAACAACGATTGGGCATTACCTTTGTTTTTGTTACTCATGATCAGGAAGAAGCCCTGGCCATGAGTGACTGGATTTTTGTTATGAATGATGGCGAGATTGTCCAGTCTGGAACACCTGTGGACATCTACGATGAGCCAATCAACCACTTTGTTGCTACCTTTATCGGCGAGTCAAACATCTTGCCAGGTACCATGATTGAGGACTACTTGGTTGAGTTTAACGGCAAACGCTTTGAAGCGGTCGATGGAGGGATGAAGCCAAATGAACCTGTTGAGGTTGTCATTCGTCCAGAGGACTTGCGCATTACCCTTCCTGAAGAAGGCAAGCTCCAAGTCAAGGTGGATACTCAACTCTTCCGTGGGGTTCACTATGAAATTATCGCCTATGACGAACTTGGGAATGAATGGATGATCCACTCGACTCGTAAGGCTATCGTGGGTGAGGAAATCGGTCTGGACTTTGAGCCAGAAGACATCCATATCATGCGTCTCAACGAAACTGAAGAAGAGTTCGATGCTCGTATCGAAGAATACGTGGAAATCGAAGAGCAAGAAGCAGGTCTGATCAATGCAATCGAGGAGGAAAGAGATGAAGAAAACAAGCTCTAAACTCTTTGTAGTGCCCTACATGCTTTGGATTGCCCTCTTTGTCCTTGCACCCTTGGTCTTGATTTTCGGACAATCCTTTTTCAACATTGAAGGCCAGTTTAGTTTAGAAAACTATAAATCTTACTTTGCGTCACAAAACTTAACCTATCTCAAAATGAGTTTCAACTCAGTGCTTTATGCAGGGATTGTGACCTTAGTTACCTTGTTCATCAGCTATCCGACGGCCCTCTTCTTAACCCGTCTTAAGCACCGTCAACTCTGGCTCATGCTGATTATCCTGCCAACTTGGATCAATTTGCTCCTCAAAGCCTATGCCTTTATCGGTATCTTTGGTCAGAATGGCTCTATTAACCAATTCTTGGAATTTATCGGAATCGGTTCGCAACAGTTGCTCTTTACCGATTTCTCCTTTATCTTTGTCGCAAGCTACATCGAGCTTCCTTTTATGATTTTGCCGATTTTCAATGTCTTGGACGATATGGATAACAATCTCATCAATGCCAGCTATGACCTCGGTGCGACCAAGTGGGAGACCTTCCGTCATGTCATCTTCCCTCTATCGATGAACGGCGTGCGAAGTGGAGTTCAGTCGGTCTTTATTCCTAGCTTGAGTCTCTTCATGCTGACCCGTTTGATTGGTGGAAACCGCGTTATCACGCTGGGAACTGCTATTGAACAGAATTTCCTGACAAATGATAACTACGGTATGGGTTCAACCATCGGTGTGATTCTCATCCTGACCATGTTCATCACCATGTGGGTGACTAAGGAAAGGAGAGAACGATGAAAAAATTTGCCAATCTATATCTGGGACTGGTCTTTCTTGTCCTCTACCTGCCAATATTTTACTTGATTGGCTATGCCTTTAATGCAGGCAACGACATGAATAGCTTTACAGGCTTTAGTTTGAGTCATTTTAAAACCATGTTTGGCGATGGTCGCCTTATGTTAATTGTGACTCAGACCTTTTTCTTGGCCTTCCTGTCAGCCTTGATTGCGACCATTATCGGGACTTTTGGTGCCATTTATATTTACCAATCTCGTAAGAAATACCAAGAAGCCTTTCTTTCACTCAATAATATCCTCATGGTTGCGCCTGATGTTATGATTGGTGCCAGCTTCTTGATTCTCTTTACCCAACTCAAGTTTTCACTTGGCTTTTTGACCGTTCTATCTAGTCATGTGGCCTTCTCGATTCCTATCGTGGTCTTGATGGTCTTGCCTCGACTCAAGGAAATGAACGGTGACATGATTCATGCGGCCTATGACCTTGGTGCCAGTCAATTTCAGATGTTCAAGGAAATCATGCTTCCTTACCTGACTCCGTCTATCATTGCAGGTTACTTCATGGCCTTCACCTATTCGCTAGATGACTTTGCCGTGACCTTCTTTGTAACGGGAAATGGCTTTTCAACCCTGTCAGTCGAGATTTATTCTCGTGCTCGCAAAGGGATTTCGCTAGAAATCAATGCCCTGTCTGCCCTCGTCTTTCTCTTTAGTATTATCCTAGTTGTTGGATATTACTTTATCTCACGTGAGAAGGAGGAGCAAGCATGAAAAAACTCTATTCATTTTTAGCAGGAATTGTAGCCATTATTCTGGTCTTGTGGGGAATTGCGACTCATCTAGACAGTAAAATCAATAGCCGAGATAGTCAAAAATTGGTTATCTATAACTGGGGAGACTATATTGATCCTGAACTCTTGACTCAGTTTACAGAAGAGACAGGAATCCAAGTCCAGTATGAGACCTTTGACTCCAACGAAGCCATGTATACCAAGATCAAGCAGGGTGGAACGACCTACGATATTGCCATCCCAAGTGAATACATGATCAACAAGATGAAGGACGAAGACCTCTTAGTACCGCTTGACTATTCAAAACTTGAAGGTCTTGAAAATATCGGACCAGAGTTCCTCAACCAGTCCTTTGACCCAGGCAATAAATTCTCCATTCCTTACTTCTGGGGAACACTGGGAATTGTCTACAATGAAACCATGGTCGATCAAGCGCCTGAGCATTGGGATGACCTCTGGAAGCCAGAGTATAAGAACTCCATCATGCTCTTTGATGGGGCGCGTGAGGTGCTGGGGTTAGGTCTCAACTCTCTGGGTTATAGCCTCAACTCAAAGGATACCCAGCAGTTGGAAGAGACAGTAGACAAACTCTACAAATTGACTCCAAATATCAAGGCTATCGTTGCAGACGAGATGAAGGGATACATGATTCAGAACAACGCTGCTATCGGCGTGACCTTCTCTGGTGAAGCTAGCCAAATGCTAGAAAAAAATGAAAATCTACGCTATGTGGTACCAACTGAGGCCAGCAACCTTTGGTTTGACAATATGGTTATACCAAAAACAGTCAAAAACCAAGGCGCAGCCTATGCCTTTATCAACTTTATGTTGAAACCTGAAAATGCTCTCAAAAATGCGGAGTATGTCGGCTATTCAACACCAAACCTACCAGCTAAGGAATTGCTACCAGAGGAGAAAAAAGAAGACAAGGCCTTCTATCCAGATGCTGAAACCATGAAACACCTAGAAGTTTATGAGAAATTTGACCATAAATGGACAGGTAAATACAGCGACCTCTTCCTACAATTTAAAATGTATCGGAAGTAGGAGTTAGCAGTCACGAAACGAATCAGTCAAGCTGGTTCGTTTTTTAAAAAATAGAAGGCAATTTTTTAACTGTATATTTTTCTATTCTGGTTGCTTATTTTTTAGCCCAGTAGTATACTAAGTTTAACCTTACAGAAAGCGGTAACAAACAATGGAAATGTCTACTTTTTTCAAAAAAAGTTTCTGGCCAACCTTTTTGACTGTTCAGCAAACATATATACTATTTTATCTAAAGGATGGTTTGGATCGACAATACCTAACAACTGATTCCATACATTTGGTGATAGGGTTCTTTATATTTGCAAATATTTTCGTAGCTATCTTTAACAATTCAAAACTTTGGAATAAAAGTTGGGATAAAAAGAGTGATAGTAGTAAGAAAAAATATGTTCTGAAAAAGTAATCTGAGATGTAGGAAATGGGTTATTAAATGGGTATCATTTCCAGTTGACGCAAGCTTAAAAAAACGATATAATAAGAAAGTTGAGATTTGATTTTCAGTTGTCTTAGTCCAGAGAAATGGCGGTGCTGCGAGCCATCTAAGCTAGAAAGTCATGCTACTCAATCATACAATTGCATAAGAATAAGAGAATGACAAGTTCATTGAATGAAGGTGGTACCGCGGTTTTTCGCCCTTCGTGATATGAGCTTGTCTTTTAATTTTTGGAGGTGTTGATGAAAACATTTCTTGTCAAACAAAAGTTTCGTCTTGGAGGCGAACGCTTCGCTATCAAGGATGACAGGGGAGAAATCGCCTATCAGGTAGAGGGATCATTTTTTTAAGATTCCCAAAACTTTTACCATCTATGATGTTAATGGTGAACAAGTCAGTCAGATTAGTAAAGAAATCTTGACCTTGCTTCCTCGTTTTGAGATTCAGCTTCGGGATGGCTCGAGTTTTGTCATTCGCAAGAAGTTGACCTTCTGGCGAGATAAGTATGAGTTTGATAATCTAGGTCTTCGTATCGAGGGCAATATCTGGGATTTGAATTTCAAATTGCTGGATGATCGCGATCAGCTGATTGCGGAAATTAAGAAGGAACTCTTCCATCTGACCTCTACCTATAACGTAACGGTCCTTGAGGACGCTTATGCAGACCTAGTCATTTCCCTCTGTGTCGCGATTGACTATGTGGAGATGCTGGAAAGCCAATCACATTAAACAAGTAAATAAGGAGACAATATGAAACAACTATCTAGTGCACAAGTACGCCAAATGTGGCTTGACTTCTGGGCAACCAAAGGTCACTCTGTAGAACCATCAGTGAGTTTGGTTCCTGTAAATGACCCAACACTTTTGTGGATCAACTCTGGTGTAGCAACTCTTAAGAAATACTTTGATGGGACTATTATCCCAGAGAATCCACGTATTACCAATGCGCAAAAGGCGATCCGTACCAATGACATCGAGAACGTAGGGAAGACTGCACGTCACCATACTATGTTTGAAATGTTGGGGAACTTCTCTATCGGTGATTACTTCCGAGACGAAGCGATCACTTGGGCTTATGAGCTTTTGACAAGCCCTGAATGGTTTGATTTTCCTGCTGAGAAACTTTACATGACTTACTATCCAGATGATAAAGATTCTTACAACCGTTGGATTGAAGTGGGAGTGGACCCAAGCCACTTAATTCCAATCGAAGATAACTTCTGGGAAATCGGTGCTGGGCCTTCTGGACCTGATACAGAAATTTTCTTTGACCGAGGAGAAGCTTTTGACCCAGAAAATATAGGTCTTCGCCTTCTTGCAGAAGATATCGAAAACGACCGTTACATTGAAATCTGGAACATCGTTTTGTCACAATTTAACGCAGATCCTGCTGTTCCTCGTAGCGAATACAAGGAATTGCCACACAAGAACATTGATACGGGCGCTGGTTTGGAGCGTTTGGTGGCCGTTATCCAAGGGGCTAAGACCAACTTTGAAACGGACCTCTTCATGCCAATCATTCGTGAAGTGGAGAAATTGTCTGGTAAGGTTTATGACCAAGATGGCGACAACATGAGCTTTAAGGTCATCGCAGACCACATCCGTTCCCTTTCATTTGCCATCGGTGATGGTGCCCTTCCAGGAAATGAAGGTCGTGGTTATGTCCTTCGTCGTCTTCTCCGTCGTGCTTCTATGCATGGTCAAAAATTGGGAATCAACGAGCCTTTCCTTTACAAACTCGTTCCAACTGTTGGAAAAATTATGGAAAGCTACTATCCAGAAGTGCTTGAAAAACGTGACTTTATTGAGAAAATCGTTAAGAGTGAAGAAGAGTCATTTGCCCGTACCCTTCACTCAGGTCAACACTTTGCCCAAGGCATCGTAGCTGACTTGAAAGAAAAAGGTCAATCTGTTATCGCTGGTTCAGATGTCTTCAAACTTTATGACACTTATGGATTCCCAGTTGAATTGACTGAGGAAATCGCTGAAGAAGCTGGTATGACTGTAGACCGTGAAGGTTTTGAAGCAGCCATGAAAGAACAGCAAGAGCGTGCGCGTGCGTCAGCTGTCAAGGGTGGCTCAATGGGTATGCAAAATGAAACCCTTCAAAACATCACTGTAGAAAGTGTCTTCAACTACAATGCTAGCCAATTATCTTCTAAATTGGTGGCTATCGTGGCTGATAATGCAGAGGTAGAAGCTGTATCAGAAGGAACTGCCTCACTTATCTTTGCGGAAACGCCATTCTATGCTGAAATGGGTGGACAGGTCGCTGACCACGGACAAATCTTGGATGAGTCAGGTAAGGTTGTGGCTACTGTGACAAATGTTCAAAAAGCACCAAACGGACAAGCTCTTCATATAGTTGAAGTCCTTGCACCACTTACCTTGAACCAAGAATATACCTTGGCAATCGATACTAATCGTCGTCACCGTGTTATGAAAAACCACACTGCGACTCACTTGCTTCACGCTGCCCTTCATAATATCCTTGGAAACCACGCAACACAAGCAGGATCTCTTAACGAAGTTGAATTCCTTCGCTTTGACTTTACACACTTCCAAGCAGTAACTGCAGAAGAATTGCGTGCGATTGAACAGCAAGTCAACGAAAAAATCTGGGAAGCTCTTGAAGTGAAGACAGTTAAAACGGATATTGACACTGCTAAAGAAATGGGTGCTATGGCCCTCTTTGGTGAGAAATACGGTAAAGAAGTCCGTGTTGTTACTATTGGTGACTACTCTATCGAGCTTTGTGGTGGTACTCACGTTGGTAACACTTCTGAGATTGGCCTCTTCAAGATTGTCAAAGAAGAAGGTATCGGATCAGGAACTCGCCGTATCTTGGCAGTGACTGGTAAGGAAGCCTTTGAAGCCTACCGTGAACAAGAGGACGCTCTTAAAGCTGTCGCAGCAACCTTGAAAGCACCTCAACTTAAAGAAGTACCTCACAAGGTAGAAGGACTTCAAGAACAACTTCGTCAATTGCAAAAAGAAAATGCTGAGTTGAAAGAAAAAGCCACAGCTGCAGCCGCAGGCGATATCTTCAAGGATGTGAAGGAAGTCAATGGTCACCGTTACATTGCTAGCCAAGTATCTGTATCTGATGCTGGTGCTCTTCGTACTTTTGCGGATAACTGGAAACAAAAAGACTACTCTGATCTTCTTGTCCTAGTTGCCGCTATTGGTGATAAAGTCAATGTCCTTGTAGCAAGCAAGACAAAAGACCTTCATGCAGGAAACCTTGTCAAAGAATTAGCACCAATCGTCGATGGACGTGGTGGTGGTAAACCAGACATGGCCATGGCAGGAGGAAGCAACCAAGCTAAGATCCAAGAATTGTTGGATGCAGTAGCAGGTAAATTGTAAGAAAATAAAGATCTATCCATTTGGGTAGGTCTTTTTGTGAATAGAAAAAAGCCAAATCTGATTGGATCTGGCTTTATAATCAATGGCAATTAGATTGTATTGGCAGTCCAGACACTTACCGAAGCAGCTGAGACTGGAAATTGTCCATAACCTTCCTCATCAATTGTAACTTGACCTTGGTGGTTTTCAAGTAAATCTACAAAGGTTTGGTTAGCCCATTCTTGGCCGACAAACATTGACTTGCTGTTTTCTTGGTCATTTGAGATAAGAACTGCGATTGGGGATTGATGTTCAGCACCTGAACGTACCCAACCGATACAGTTAGGATCATCAAAGTAGTCTGTTTGCTCTCCATAGGCCAAATCTTTTCGGATGGCTAGGAGGCGGTCAAGGCCTTCTTTGAAATCTTGTTGAGCATACTGCCCTGAAATCCCATAGTAGTCTCCGTAAAAGACACATGGAAGGCCGTCTTGGCGTAATAGAATGAGGGCATAGGCTGCTGGTTTGAACCATTCTTTAACAGTAGATTCAAGAGCCTGACCACGTTGGGTATCGTGGTTGTCGACAAAGGTTACAGCCTTGTAAGGTTTGAGCTCAACCAAGCTATCTGTGAAAATACCACGAAGATCATAGTTTGCGCCAGCTTGACTGGCTTCAAAGAGATTCTGGTGGAGACGAACATCGACAAGGTCAAAGCGTTCTTCCGTTTTTTCAAGATAGTCCAGATTGGCTTCCTTGTCAGGATTCCAAAATTCACCAAAAACATAGAAATCCTCACCGTATTTTTCCTTCATATCACGGATAAAATTGCTCATGAAGAAAGAGTCAATGTGTTTAACGGCATCCAAGCGGAAACCAGCTACACCAGTCGTTTCCATGAACCAGTCAGCCCAGTCATAGATATTTTGGATGACTTCAGGATGTTTAAAGTCTAGGTCGGCATACATGAGGTAGTCGTAGTTACCGTTTTCATTATCGACCAATTCCTCATTTGCCCAACCCTTGTTGTCTCCTTGAATCAGATAAATCCCAGACTTTCGGCGTTTGGCATCATAGTCTGTACCAGTGAAGTGGTACCAGTGCCAGTGGAAGTCATTGTAGGTATCTTGGCGACCATCGAAGGTAAAGCTAGTCCAGCCATTGATGGTGAAGGGTTCCCCAAGTTCAACTGTACGGTCTACAGGATCCACTTCAATAACCTGAAAGGCTTCCATGTGATCAGCAGCAGCCTTGTGATTGAGCACCACATCGGCCATAGGTTGAATTCCCTGTGCTTTTAGAGCTTGAATGGCTTGAAGATAGTCTTCTTTGAAACCATACTTGGTGCGGACAGTACCTTTTTGATTAAACTCGCCTAGGTCGAATAAGTCATAGACCCCATAGCCGACATCTTTTTCATTGGTAGCCTTGAAGGCTGGTGGCATCCAGACATGGCTGATACCGAGATCAGCTAGGTGTGGAGCATCTTCAGCCAGACGCGTCCAGTGCTGGCCGTCATGGGGCAGATACCATTCAAAGTATTGCATGAGTGTTTGATTTTGCATGATGTTTCCTCTTACTTGTCAATCTTGTTCTTTATTCTATCATAAAGTATCGGTTAGCTCAAACGTTTGCGTAAAACTGAATAATAAGTTTTTGACTATTTTATATAAAATGTTGATTTTTAAAATGAAAGCGCTATAATTATAGTAAATTACATAGATAAAGAGAGGAGATTTCTCATGATTGAATTTCAAAATGTTAGTAAGTTGTATGGTGATAAAGAGGCCTTGAGCAATCTCAATCTGCAGATTGAAAATGGAGAGATTATGGGCTTGATTGGCCATAATGGGGCTGGAAAATCGACCACTATAAAATCCTTAGTCAGTATCATTTCACCCAGCAGTGGTCGTATTTTGGTAGACGGTCAGGAGTTATCGGAAAATCGTTTAGCTATTAAACGAAAGATTGGCTATGTAGCAGACTCGCCTGACTTATTTTTACGCTTAACGGCCAATGAATTTTGGGAATTGATTGCTTCATCCTATGATCTGACTAGCTCTGACTTGGAGGCTAGTCTAGCTAGGCTATTGAACGTTTTTGATTTTGCTGAAAACCGCTATCAGGTTATTGAAACCCTTTCTCACGGAATGCGTCAGAAAGTCTTTGTCATCGGAGCACTCTTGTCTGATCCTGATATTTGGGTTTTGGACGAACCCTTGACTGGTTTGGATCCCCAGGCTGCCTTTGATTTGAAGCAAATGATGAAGGAACATGCACAAAAAGGGAAGACGGTCTTGTTTTCAACTCATGTCCTAGAGGTAGCTGAGCAAGTCTGTGATCGGATTGCCATTTTGAAAAAGGGACATTTGATTTATTGTGGTAGCGTAGTGGACTTGAGAAAAGACCACCCAGACCAGTCTTTGGAAAGTATTTATCTGAGTCTTGCTGGTAGAAAAGAGGAGGTTTCAGATGCGTCTCAAGGTCATTAAAAAATTAGTTGATATCAATATCCTCTATTCATCTCAAGAAGCTAATCTGGCTAATCTACGAAAGAAGCAAGCTAAAAATCCTGGAAAAAAAGTAAATGTTTCCGCTAGAGTCCTCAGTTCTTACATTTTTTCCAGTCTCTTGATGCTCATCATGTTTATAAATATAGCCTTTCGTTTTCCTTTTGAGGAAATGCCAAGTTTTTTTAGTAGCATGATTGCTATTTTACTGGTGCTTGCCTTTTCAACTTCTTTCACTGCATTTTACAATGTCTTTTATGAGAGTAAGGATTTGGTATCGTATAGGCCCTATGCCTTTAAAGAATCAGAGATTATAATTGCTAAAGGACTGTCTGTTCTCTTGCCAGCTCTAGCTGGAATTGTACCAATCCTAGCTTATTTTCTAGTCCTCTATATTAGGCTAGCTCCTTCTCTTTGGCTGGGCTTGCCTTTGATGCTGCTGTCCTTGGCCTTGTTATTTGTCTCTGTTACTTTAGTGATGGTAGTGGCAGTACATTTCTTGGCTCAGACTACGGTTTTCAGAAAGTATCAGTCTATTTTTTCGAATGTGATGATTGGAATAGGAGTTCTCATACCTTTAATATTTGTCCTCTTTCTACAGTCGACTTTTGGAAGTATTGTTGACAAAGTTAGAGACATTCCATTTCTCCTTTATCCTCTTCATATCTTTTACAAAATAGCAGTGGAGCCTTTTTCGACAGAAGCCATACTGGGTCTGCTCGCTTGGATAATTCTAACTCTTTTCTTGCTTTACCTGACCAAAAAGAAGGTTTTTCCTCGTTTTTATGATGTGATCCTACTTAATAGTGAGGAGAAGGTCAAAAAAGAACGTCGCAGTAAGGAGGGGCTTTCAACTACTAAAAAGGGCTTTTTCCGTATGGTTTTACGCTACCACCTCACCCTTTTAGGACAGGGGACTGGCGTGATTACAGTGCTTTTTACAAGTGCTTTCCTTCCTTATCTCATGATGATCGGTCTGATTTCCAACATCCGAGATTCTCAGATAGTTCCGGACATTCATCCTCCATACTGGTTACCCTTGTTTTTTATAGCTCTTTTTATATCTGTTGTCAATAACAATATCACCAGCCTGCATTCAATAGCCTTATCCTTGGAGAGGGAAAATGTTGATTTTCTTAAGAGTTTACCTTTTGACTTTGCTCGCTATGTGAAAGTGAAATTTTGGATTATATTTGCTGTCCAGTCCTTTTTACCAGTTTTGATTTTACTTGGTCTTTCTCTATATCTAGGCTTGCCCATCCTTTCGATGATTTACCTTCTTGTAGTCTGGACCCTTGCCAGTGTCATCCTTTCTTGCCACCATTACTTTAAGGACGTGAAAAATCTGTCAACCAATTGGAGTAACATTACGGACCTGGTGAACCGTTCAAATCGTATAGTAGCAATAGTTTTACTCTTAATTTATAGTGCAATCTTAATGGCCCTTGTAATAGGGAGCATATTCTTGGTTCGGTCTCTCTCCCCTATCCTTGCCATTAGCTTGGGAGTAGGAGCTCTTATCCTTCTGCTTGGTCTTGCTATTTTTGGATATCATTACTACCTGTCACGCATATTGACGGAAATAGAAAAAAGATGAGATAGTTGGTCGCTTGCTTGATAAATCTTATAAAAAGAAATGCTCCTCCAAGACGGAAGAGCATTTTTTATTGTGATTTTGATTCGGTTTCGGCAGACTCGGGGTGGAGTTCTTGGTAACTTGGTGCTTTGAAAAGGTCAGTACTGGTTTTACCTTGTCGTTGGCTAAAGAGACTAGTTGACTGACTACCTTTTTCTTGCTCAATTTTTTGCAGAATTGGTAAGGAATTGAGGTAAGAAATGCTTTCTGTATCAACTGTTCCAAGATGATCTTTTTGGTAGAAACGTATCAAATCACCAGTTTGAATCTGGTCGCTGATTTTTAGCTGTTGACTGGCTGCCTGACGAACGCTTTCTAGTTCAGTTTGAGCTTGTTCATCAAGATTGCTGATTTCAAGACCACTCTCAGTATAGTAGGTACGTCCGTCGTAACTAGTGTATTTAGGTGTGACAAAGGAATTGGCAGTCCGAAAGGCAACGATTTTTTGATGGTCTGGAGACAGAAGATCTTGTCCAACTTGAAGGAAGGAATTGGACTCAATACCAAGGAGGTGTTCGAGAGTCGGTAAGATATCAATTTGTCCACCATAGGTATTGATGATTTGTCCTTTTTCATAACCAGGCATGACTACCATAAAAGGCACTCGTTGCAACATGGCATTGTCGTAATTCGACCAGTTCTCAGAAGTCTTTCCAATCAAAGGTGCCAGGTCAGGATTGCGGGAATTAGAAATGCCATAATGGTCTCCGTAGATGACGATGATGGATTTTTCATAGAGGCCACTTTCTTTGAGATAGTCAAAGAAGGCCTTGATGGCACTATCCAGATAGTTAGCTGTTTGGAAGTAGCCGTTGATTGTTTCATCTTTGGTTTTAGCCAGTGGGAAACCAAGCTCATCTCCCGTCAGATTGCTAGCATAGGGATAGTGATTGGACACCGTGATATACTTGGCATAAAAAGGCTGTTGCAAATGCTCCAGATATTGGATAGAATCTTTCATCATGATTTTATCATTTAAACCATATTGGAAAGAATTGCTACTGTCTTGCTTGGTGAAGTAGGAAGCATCAAAGAAGTATTGGTAGCCCCATTGTTTATAGGTCGTATTTCGATTCCAGAAGGTCCCGATATTACCGTGAAAGACGGCACTCGATTGATAGCCGTTTTTTGATAGGATAAAAGGTGCTGCCTGCTGGGTATTGGTACCACCGTAATTGACCATAAAGGAACCTTGGTCAAGTCCAAACAAACCAGTCTCCAGCATGGTTTCCGCATCTGAGGTCTTACCAGCCTTGACTTGGTTAAAGATATTCGAAAAGGCTAGGGTTGATTGCGAATGGTAGAGGGAATTAAGGAAGGGAGTGACTTCATGATCAGTTCCATCTATGTTGAGTTTATAGTCAAGCAGGAATTGCTGGAAACTCTCCAAGTGGAGATAAATCACATTTTTCCCTTTGGCTAAGCCAAAATAGTCTGGATTGGGCTTAGCAGAATGTTCTTGAATATAATCTGTAATAGGTTGAAGATCAGTCTCAGAGGCCTTGGCACGTTCTTTGTTGGCGCTGTAGGATTGGTTGGCACTATAGCCTAAAAAGGCTGGCAAACTAAGAGCGCGGACAACATAATAATTAGAAAATCCTCGCGATAGGAGATCGGGACGTTCAATCTCTGCCAAGAAAAGATTAGCTGAAAAGAGCAGGGCTGAAAGAGCAGTGATGGCAACACTGGAGCGGAATTTGAAAGGTCTCCTATCCAGCTGGATGATCTTTTTATAGAGAAGATAAGCCAGCAGTGGGAAATCTATAAAATAGATGAAATCCCAAAGGCGTAGTAACTCTAGTTCCGCAGTACCAACAGATACCTTGCTGACTACTTTCATGGTATTAGCCGTGATAAAGTCACTAAATTCTCGATAGTAAAAGATATTAGAATAGAGCCAAATGAATAAAAGACTATAAATAGCTATACTAAGACTGTAAAAGGCCTTGGTTGAGCGAGCATAGAGGGCTAGAGCCAGCAGGAGGAGTCCCAAAGGCAGGGGGTTGAAAAAGGCGATAAAGGCAAGGTAATTTCCCTGCAATTTACCCAATTGAATATCTAAATTGAAGTCAACGGTATAGGCTAATAAGGTTTTGAGCCAATAGAGGATTAAAAGGGTTAGGACAAAACCCAGTCTGGTACCCATGGCTTTTTGGATTTTGTTAAAATTGATTCTCACACAATTACTTCCTAAGTTTTTATTAGTATTAGTATACCATTTTTTAAAACTAGAGTAAAAAAGCAAGGGTAGTTTCTTTTTTGAGAATTGTCACAAAATTTGCTATAATAGTGACTATGAATGGAATAAGAGTCAGCAAAAGGGTTGAAAAGAAGCTCGCAAAGGGGCTTGTTTTACTGGAAGCCAGCGATCTTGCAGATATCCAACTCAAGGATCAGGAAGTAGAAGTCCATAGTCAAGAAGGAAACTTTCTTGGGACTGCCTACCTTTCTCAGCAAAACAAGGGCTTGGGTTGGTTTGTTAGCACAGACAAGGTGGCCTTTAATCAGGCTTTCTTTGAAACGTTGTTTAGAAAAGCTAAAGAAAAGAGAAAAGCTTACTATCAAGATGATTTGACAACTGCCTTTCGTCTTTTTAACCAAGAGGGAGATGGCTTTGGGGGTTTGACAGTGGACCTTTATGGCGAGTATGCCGTCTTTTCTTGGTATAACTCTTATGTTTATCAGATTCGCAAGCTTATCTCAGAAGCCTTTAGACAGGTTTTTCCTGAGGTTTTAGGGACCTATGAGAAGATCCGCTTTAAGGGTTTGGACTATGAATCTGCCCATGTTTATGGTCAAGAAGCACCTGACTTCTTCACTGTTTTGGAAAATGGTGTCCTCTATCAAGTCTTTATGAATGATGGCTTGATGACAGGGATTTTCCTAGATCAGCACGAGGTTCGTGGGAGCCTGGTTGACGGATTGGCTATGGGTAAATCCTTGCTCAATATGTTTTCCTATACAGCAGTCTTTTCAGTAGCTGCAGCTATGGGAGGAGCAAGCCAGACAACTTCAGTTGACCTAGCTAAACGTTCACGAGAATTGTCTCAAGCGCATTTTCAGGAAAATGGAATCAGTACAGAGACAGAGGCCCATCGTTTTATAGTCATGGATGTCTTTGAGTATTTCAAGTATGCTAAGCGAAAAGGCTTGACCTACGATGTGATTGTACTAGATCCGCCTAGCTTTGCTCGGAACAAAAAACAAACGTTCTCTGTGGCCAAGGATTATCACAAGTTGATTTCCCAGAGTCTTGAGATTTTAAATCCGGGAGGGATTATCATTGCTAGTACCAATGCTGCCAATGTTTCCCGCCAGAAATTTATAGAACAAATTGATAAAGGCTTTGCAGGAAGAAGTTACCAGATTTTAAATAAATACGGTCTTCCAGCAGATTTTGCCTATAATAAAAAAGATGAAAGTAGTAATTACCTCAAGGTGATTAGTATGAAGGTTAGTAAATGAAATTAATCGTTTCAGTAATGCCAAGAAGTTTAGAGGAGGCCCAGGCTCTGGATGCCACGAAGTACCTAGATGCCGACATCATTGAATGGCGTGCCGACTATCTACCTAAGGAAGCGATTTTGCAGGTAGCTCCAGCTATTTTTGAAAAATTCGCTGGCCGTGAGTTGGTTTTCACTCTGCGAACTCGCGCTGAAGGGGGAGAAATTGACCTTGCTCCAGAAGAATATATCCATCTAATCAAGGAAGTGGCGCAACTCTATCAACCAGACTATATTGATTTTGAGTACTATAGCTACAAGGATGTTTTTGAGGAAATGCTGGACTTCCCGAATCTCATTTTGAGTTACCACAATTTCCAAGAAACACCTGAAAATATGATGGAAATCTTGTCAGAGTTGACGAGCTTAAATCCAAAACTTGTTAAGGTTGCGGTTATGGCCCACACGGAGCAGGATGTGCTAGACTTGATGAACTATACACGAGGCTTTAAAACCCTCAATCCTGAACAGGAATATGTGACCATTTCTATGGGAAAAGTGGGCAAGGTCTCTCGTATCACTGCAGATGTGACTGGTTCTAGCTGGTCCTTTGCTAGTCTAGATGAGGCTAGTGCCCCAGGTCAGATTTCTCTAGCTAACATGAAAAAAATCAGGGAGATTTTGGATGAAGCTTGATGGCTATACACGTTTAGCTGCCGTGGTTGCCAATCCTATTAAGCATTCTATTTCCCCCTTTATTCACAATAGTGCCTTTGAGGCGACAGCTACCAACGGTGCTTATGTAGCTTGGGAGATTGAAGCGGGTGACTTGGCAGAAACAGTGGCCAATATTCGTCGCTACCAGATGTTTGGTATCAACCTTTCCATGCCCTATAAGGAGCAGGTGATTCCTTATTTGGATGAGCTGAGCGATGAAGCGCGCTTGATTGGTGCGGTCAATACGGTTGTCAATGAGAATGGCAATTTAATTGGATATAATACAGATGGCAAGGGATTTTTTAAGAGCTTGCCTTCTTTTACAATTACAGGTAAAAAGATGACTCTGCTGGGTGCTGGTGGTGCGGCCAAGTCCATTCTGGCACAAGCTATTTTGGATGGCGTTAGCCAGATTTCGGTTTTTGTTCGTTCGATTTCAAGGGAAAAAACAAGACCTTACCTAGACAAGTTACAGGAGCAGACAGGCTTTAAGGTGGACTTGTATGCTTTAGAAGATGTTTCTGAACTGCAAGCAAGGATTGCTGAGTCGGATTTACTGGTCAATGCCACCAGTGTGGGCATGGATGGTCAATCATCTCCAGTTCCTGAAAGCATAGTCTTACCAGAAACTCTCTTAGTAGCAGATATCATTTACAAGCCTTTTGAAACCCCATTTTTGAAATGGGCTAGAAGTCAGGGGAATCCAGTTGTCAATGGTCTGGGAATGTTGCTCTATCAAGCTGCAGAAGCTTTTCAACTGTGGACAGGAAAGGAAATGCCGACAGAAGAGATTTGGCAGTCCTTAACAGAAAAATACCAATAAAGAAAGGGAGATTCTCCTATGAAAATCAGAATCGATATTCCTCATCATCCTTATGATATTCAGATTGAAAAAGGCTGTCTGGCTCAGGCTGGTCAATGGTTGCGAGAACTATGGCAACCACAAAAAGTGGTCATTGTAACAGACAACCATGTAGCTTCTCTTTATGCAGAGAAGGTCAAACTCAGCCTAGAAGATGCTGGTTTTCAGGTAGCCGTTTTTGACTTTTTAGAAGGTGAAGAAAGAAAGAATTTAACCACTGTTCAGAAAGTCTATGAATTTTTAGTTAAGCAGGGTTTGACTCGTAGCGATGGAATCGTTGCTCTTGGCGGTGGTGTCGTTGGGGACTTGGCTGGTTTTGTAGCCTCTACCTATATGAGGGGAATCCACTTTGTTCAGATTCCGACTAGTTTAACTGCCCAGGTGGATTCTTCTATTGGCGGAAAGACAGGCGTTAACACTCCATTTGCTAAGAATATGGTGGGTACCTTTGCCCAACCAGATGGGGTTCTGATTGATCCGCTTGTCCTTGAAACACTTGGAAAGAGAGAGTTGATTGAAGGAATGGGTGAAGTTATCAAGTATGGCCTGATTGAGGATCCAGAACTTTGGGCTCTCTTGACGGAGCTGGATGGTTCTGTAGAGAGCATTTTGGAGCATGCGGAGACCTTGATTGAACATTCTTGTCAGGTTAAGCGCAAGATGGTGGTTGAGGATGAGCTGGACAACGGTGTTCGCCTTTACCTCAATTTTGGCCACACTATTGGCCATGCCATTGAAGCAACAGCTGGCTATGGAAAAGTCATGCATGGTGAAGCTGTGGCTATGGGTATGGTACAAATTTCAAAGGTTGCTGAGGAAAAAGGCCTTATGCCAGCTGGGATAACCCAGTCCATTACAACCATGTGTCAGAAATTTGGCTTGCCTGTTGACTATGAAAACTGGGATGTTGATAAGCTTTATCAGGCTTTGACTCATGATAAGAAGGCGCGTGGCAATACCTTGAAATTGGTCTTGGTACCAGAGCTCGGTTCGACAACCATTCACCCAGTTTCTCTGGAAGAGATGAAAGACTACTTGGTAAAATAAGGAGAGTGTATGAGATATTTAACTGCAGGAGAATCACACGGTCCCCGTCTGACGGCTATCATTGAAGGAATTCCAGCTGGACTTCCTTTGACAGCGGAGGACATCAATGAGGACCTTAAACGCCGTCAGGGTGGCTACGGTCGTGGTGGCCGTATGAAGATTGAGAGTGACCAGGTTGTCTTTACTTCTGGTGTTCGCCACGGGAAGACAACAGGGGCTCCTATTACCATGGATGTCATTAATAAAGACCATCAGAAATGGCTGGATATCATGTCTGCGGAGGATATTGAAGACCGCCTTAAAAGCAAACGAAAAATCACCCATCCTCGCCCAGGACATGCTGATTTGGTTGGGGGGATCAAGTACCGTTTTGACGATTTGAGAAATTCCTTGGAGCGCTCATCTGCTCGTGAAACAACTATGCGAGTGGCAGTTGGGGCAGTAGCTAAACGCATCTTGGCTGAACTGGATATGGAGATTGCCAACCATGTCGTAGTCTTTGGTGGTAAGGAAATCGATGTTCCTGAAAATCTAACAGTGGCTGAGATTAAGCAAAGAGCTGCCCAGTCTGAAGTTTCTATTGTCAACCAAGAACGGGAACAGGAAATCAAGGATTATATTGACCAAATCAAACGTGATGGTGATACAATTGGTGGAGTTATTGAGACAGTCGTTGGAGGTGTTCCAGTTGGTCTTGGTTCCTATGTCCAATGGGACAGAAAATTGGATGCAAGATTGGCTCAAGCTGTTGTCTCTATCAATGCCTTTAAAGGGGTGGAATTTGGTCTTGGCTTTGAAGCTGGTTATCGTAAAGGCAGCCAAGTCATGGATGAAATTCTCTGGTCTAAAGAAGACGGCTATACTCGCCGTACTAATAATCTGGGCGGCTTTGAAGGTGGTATGACCAATGGGCAACCTATCGTTGTTCGAGGCGTCATGAAACCTATTCCTACTCTTTATAAGCCTCTTATGAGTGTGGATATCGAAACCCACGAACCCTACAAGGCAACAGTCGAAAGAAGTGATCCGACCGCTCTTCCAGCAGCCGGTGTAGTTATGGAAGCCGTTGTGGCAACGGTTCTGGCACAAGAAATCCTTGAAAAATTCTCATCAGATAACCTAGAGGAATTAAAAGAAGCAGTGGCCAAACATCGAGACTATACAAAGAACTATTAAGGAGTTCCTATGGCAAAAACAATCTATATCGCAGGTCTTGGGTTGATCGGTGCCTCTATGGCACTTGGCATCAAACGCGATCATCCAGATTATGAAATTTTAGGTTACAATCGCAGTCAAGCCTCGAGAGATATTGCTTTGAAAGAAGGTATGATTGACCGTGCAACGGATGATTTTGCCAGTTTTGCTCCTATGGCAGATATCATTATTCTTAGCTTGCCGATCAAACAAACTATTGCTTTCATTAAGGAGTTGGCCAACTTAGACTTAAAAGAAGGCGTCATTATTTCAGATGCTGGTTCGACCAAGTCAGCCATTGTGGATGCGACGGAGCAGTATTTGGCTGGCAAACCTGTTCGCTTTGTCGGGGCTCATCCCATGGCTGGTAGTCACAAGACAGGGGCTGCTTCTGCGGATGTCAATCTTTTTGAAAATGCCTATTATATCTTTACACCTTCGAGCCTGACAAGTCCTGACACGCTTGAGGAAATGAAGGATTTGCTTTCAGGTCTTCACGCTCGTTTTATCGAGATTGATGCCAAGGAGCATGATCGAGTCACTTCTCAGATTAGTCATTTTCCTCATATTCTGGCTTCCAGTCTCATGGAGCAGACCGCGGTCTATGCTCAAGAACATGAGATGGCAAGGCGCTTCGCGGCCGGTGGTTTTCGAGATATGACTCGGATTGCGGAAAGCGAGCCAGGTATGTGGACTTCTATTCTCTTGTCTAATCGTGAGACTATTTTGGATCGAATTGAGGATTTTAAGGAGCGTTTGGAAGAGATTGGTCAGGCCATCAGCAAGGGAGATGAGGAGCAAATCTGGAATTTTTTCAACCAAGCGCGTGAGCAACGGCAGGCCATGGAAATCCATAAGCGTGGCGGTGTGGATAGCTCTTATGACCTTTATGTCGATGTTCCCGATGAAGAAGATGTCATCTTGCGGATTTTGGAACTACTACGTGGAACTTCCTTGGTTAACATCCACATCAACGAGGAAAACCGTGAAGATATTCACGGGATCCTACAAATTTCATTTAAAAACGCTCAAGACTTGGAAAGAGCCGAGCGCTTAATTTCAGAAAATACGGACTACACAGTTGTCATCAAATAAGGAGAAAAATATGCCTAAAATAGAGCCTAGATTCATATTTGGTATTATCTTTATTTCTTTTATCTTACTTAGAGCTTACGCTGTTAAAAAAGATGTGAAAACTACTTCAGAAGCAAGTGTTGAGACAAAAAATGAACCATCCAAGAAAGAAATAAGTTAAGAGGAAAATAATTCAAAGTATGTAGACGATAGAATTATTAATGACTTTATCAATAGCTATAATCAACATTCGAATAGCCAATTAGAAAATATCAAAAAAGGAAATATAAAAATAAAATATTTCGCATCAAGCTATGGGTATTACTTGGAACTTTTACATGCAAATGATACTGATCAAATCAATGTAGCAATAAATCAGACAAATGAAAATAGTGAATCTGGTGTTGCGGGAATGAAAGAAGTATTTCATGATATTGTTAAATCGATTGAATCATCCTTATCTGATGATGAGATAAATAACTATTTTGGTAATCTTATGTCAAATGAAATAAAAACAGGCTCTAATTTAGGAACTTTGAAGATAGAGTATATACCAGATAAGGAATTAAGCAATGGACATTCAAGAGGTCATATAAAAGTGATTGCACAATAATAAAGACCACAGAGTGACTAGTAATTTTAAAAGAAATGAAAAAGGAGAAAATCATGTCAAATATTTACGATAGTGCAAACGAACTCAGTCGCGGTCTGCGCGAATTACCAGAATACAAGGCTGTTAAAGCAGCTAAAGATGCGATTGCAGCAGATGCTGAGGCAAGCAAAATCTTCACAGAATATGTTGCCTTTCAAGAGGAAATTCAAAAACTAGCACAGACAGGTCAAATGCCAGACGCTTTCTTCCAAGATAAGATGGAAGGCTTTGGCAAGCAGATTCAGGGGAACAGCCTCTTGTCAGAATTCTTTACCAAGCAACAACAATTGGCAATTTACCTTTCTGACATTGAAAAAATTGTTTTTGAACCAGTTTCAGAATTGCTAAAATAAGAAAATAACTATCATAAAGTCAGGAATTTTTAAGGAATTTCTGGCTTTTTATGATAAAATAGGTAAAAGTATTGCAAGTATGAGGTCCAGTATGAAACTAAAAACAAACATTCGCCACTTACATGGCAGTATCCGAGTTCCAGGTGACAAGTCTATCAGCCACCGTTCCATTATCTTTGGAAGTTTGGCTGAGGGTGAAACTAAGGTTTATGATATTCTGCGAGGTGAAGACGTTCTCTCTACCATGCAGGTTTTTCGTGACCTTGGTGTTGAGATTGAGGATAAAGATGGGGTTATTACCATCCAAGGTGTAGGTATGGATGGCTTAAAAGCTCCGCAAAATGCCCTTGATATGGGAAATTCTGGAACCTCGATTCGCCTGATTTCAGGCGTTCTTGCTGGTGCAGACTTTGAAGTAGAAATGTTTGGAGATGACAGTCTTTCCAAACGTCCTATGGACCGTGTGACGATTCCATTGAAAAAAATGGGCGTCAGCATTTCAGGGCAAACTGAGCGAGATCTGCCTCCCCTTCATTTAAAAGGGACGAAAAACCTAGCACCTATTCATTATGAGTTGCCGATTGCCTCAGCCCAAGTCAAGTCAGCCTTGATGTTTGCGGCCTTGCAAGCTCAGGGGGAGTCCGTTATTATCGAAAAAGAGTGTACCCGTAATCATACTGAAGATATGTTGCAACAATTTGGCGGCCGTTTAAGTGTGGATGGTAAAAAAATCACAGTCCAAGGGCCGCAAAAACTGACTGGACAAAAGGTGGTCGTACCAGGAGATATTTCCAGTGCAGCCTTTTGGTTAGTTGCTGGTTTGATTGTTCCAAACTCTCGTTTGGTGCTTAAGAATGTGGGCATCAACGAAACGCGTACCGGTATTATAGATGTCATTCGTGCCATGGGTGGAAAATTGGAAGTAACCGAAATGGACCCAGTGGCTAAATCTGCAACCTTGACTGTTGAGTCTTCTGACTTGAAAGGAACAGAGATTGGTGGTGCCTTGATTCCACGCTTGATTGATGAATTGCCTATTATTGCCCTTCTTGCTACCCAAGCCCAAGGTGTCACAGTTATAAAGGATGCTGAGGAACTCAAGGTCAAGGAAACAGATCGCATTCAGGTGGTGGCAGACGCCTTAAATAGTATGGGAGCAGATATTACTCCGACGGTAGATGGAATGATTATCAAAGGAAAATCAGTCCTTCACGGTGCTAGAGTCAATACGTTTGGAGACCACCGTATCGGCATGATGACGGCCATTGCGGCCCTCTTGGTTGCAGATGGAGAGGTGGAGCTTGACCGTGCAGAAGCCATCAATACCAGCTATCCTAGCTTCTTTGGTGATTTGGAGAGCTTGATTCATGGCTAAGGTATTACTCGGATTTATGGGTGCTGGTAAATCTACAATTGCTAGAGGATTGGACCCTAATTACCTTGATATGGATGCTCTGATTGAGAAACGCTTAGGTATGTCCATTGCGGAATTTTTCGCGGAAAAGGGAGAAGAAGCCTTTCGTCAGATAGAGTCTGAAGTATTAGCTGACCTACTAAAAACGGACCAAGTTGTGTCAACTGGAGGAGGAGTGGTTATTTCTCAACGAAATCGTGACTTACTCAAGACTCATTCTGATAACATCTACCTGAAAGCTGATTTTGAAACTCTTTATCAACGTATCGCAGCTGATAAGGACAATCAGCGCCCGCTTTTTCTAAATAATAGCAAGGAAGAACTTGCAGCTATTTTTCAAGAAAGACAGGCTTGGTATGAGGAAGTGGCCAGTCGGGTTTTGGATGTGACCAAGCTAAGCCCAGAGGAAATTATAGAGGAACTGAGATGAAAATTGCTTATCTAGGTCCCAAGGGATCATTTTCACACCACGTTGTGCAGACTGCTTTTCCTCATGAGGAATTGCAGGCTTTCGCCAATATTACGGATGTCATCAAGGCCTATGAGCAAGGTTTGGTGGACTATTCTGTAGTGCCAGTTGAAAATTCTATAGAGGGTAGTGTGCATGAAACCTTGGACTACCTTTTTCATCAGGCTCGCATTCAAGCAGTGGCAGAAATCGTTCAGCCTGTTCATCAGCAGTTGATGGTGGTTCCAGGTCACACTAAGATTGAAAAGATTTTTTCTCATCCTCAGGCTTTGGCTCAAGGAAAGAAATTCATCGATGAACAGTATCCAGAGGCCCAAATCGAGGTGACAGCTAGTACAGCTTATGCGGCTCGTTTTATTTCCGAACATCCAGACCAGCCTTATGCAGCCATTGCACCAAGAAGTTCTGCTGAAGAATATAGCTTAGAACTGATTGCTGAAGATATTCAAGAAATGGAAGCTAATTTCACACGTTTCTGGGTTTTGGGAGCCGAGGGTGTAACTATTCCCTTGCAAGCACAAAGTGAAAAAATGAGTTTAGCCTTAAGTTTACCTGACAACCTTCCAGGTGCACTCTACAAGGCCCTTTCGACCTTTGCTTGGCGAGGAATTGATCTGACAAAAATTGAAAGTCGGCCACTCAAGACAGCACTGGGCGAATACTTTTTCATTATCGATGTGGACTATGCCGATAAGGATTTGGTCCACTTTGCCCAAAAAGAATTAGAAGCGATTGGAATCCAGTATAAAGTTCTGGGTGCCTATCCCATTTATCCAATATCAGACCATGGAAAGGAGAGAAGATGAGCAAAGAAAATCCTTTAAGCCATCACGAGCAGTTGCGTTATGACTATCTTTTTAAAAACATTCATTACCTCAATGAGCGAGAGAAAAAGGAGTTTGCTTACTTGCAAGGTAAGTTAAATATGGCTAGTGGTAGTGAAGTTTCTCCAGAAATTCATAATGAAAATCACGATATGGAAGAGTCTTTTATGGAACCAGTCAATCAGTCTCCTCTTCCAACCTACGGTAACCGTAGTCGTGCAAAAAAATACCAGAAAAGCCATTCTCTTCCAAAGGTTAAGTCCAAAAAACGTAAGATTCGTTGGGGGCGCATTTTTGCAGGGTTGCTTGCTCTTCTAGCCTGTGTCGGTTTTGGTATGATTTTTATGTTCCTAAAAGGTTATTCAAATGCGGATCCAACCAAACCTGCCAATGCTAAGGCAGCTCAAGTAGAAGTTTTTCATGGTCAAGATACCAAGGATGGGGTCAATATTTTGATTATGGGGACGGATGGACGGATTGGCCAAAACAGTGCTGAGACGAGAACGGACTCGATTATGGTTCTAAACGTTGGTGGCTCAGATAAAAAAATCAAGCTGGCCAGCTTTATGCGTGACAATTTGGTTTATATAGACGGATACAGTCAAGTCATTAATGGTAGAAAGCAGTCCGATAATAAGTTAAATGTTGCTTATGAGTTAGGGGAACAAGAGGGGCAAAAAGGGGCAGAAATGGTTCGTCAAGTTTTGAAAGATAATTTTGATTTGGACATTAAGTACTATGCCTTGGTCGATTTTCAGGCCTTCGCAACCGCTATTGACACTCTATTTCCTGATGGTGTGACGATTGATGCCAAATTCTCAACTTTGGAAGGCCTACCTTTAACCGAAGCTACAGTCGGAGATGATTTACATGCTACGGAAACAGAGTCACCAACCCAGACTATCAAAGTTGGGAAACAGCAGATGAACGGTTCAACCTTGCTCAATTATGCACGTTTTCGTGATGATGACGAAGGTGATTATGGTCGTACCAAGAGACAACAGCAAGTGCTGACAGCTGTTCTGCAGCAACTCAAGGATCCAACCAAACTCTTTACTGGATCAGAAGCACTTGGTAAGGTCTTTGGGATGACCTCTACGAATGTTCCTTATAGTTTCTTATTGACCAATGGTTTATCCTTCCTAGATGGAGCGCAAAATGGTATTGAGAGATTAACAGTTCCAGAACTAGGTGATTGGGTCGATGCCTATGATGTTTATGGAGGACAGGCACTCTTAGTAGACCAAAATAAATATCAAACCAAGCTATCTCAAATGGGAATGAGATAAGATAGAAAAATCAAAGTTTGAAGGCTATTTATCTAGCAGTCAGGCTTTGATTTTTTACAGTCTGCAATAGATTTTCATCCCTTATTTGTGGTATAATGGAACGATACGATAGAAAGAATAATGAACAATATGACTGATTTAAAAGCAATTCAGGCTCGAAGTCTGGAGATGGCTGAATATTTTGTGGCCTTTTGTAAAGAACATGATTTGCTTTGTTATCTTTGTGGTGGAGGTGCTATTGGTGCCCTTCGAAACAAGGGTTTCATTCTTTGGGACGACGACCTAGACTTTTTTATGCCTCGTAAGGATTATGAGAAATTGGCAGAATTATGGCCTCGTTATGCAGATGAGCGTTATTTCCTGTCAAAGAGTGACAAGGATTTTGTCGACCGCAATCTTTTTATTACCATTCGCGACAAGGAGACCACCTGTATCAAACCTTATCAGCAGGATTTGGATTTGCCACATGGTCTGGCCTTGGATGTTTTACCTTTGGATTATTATCCGAAAAATCCAGCTGAGCGAAAGAAGCAGGTTCGCTGGGCACTGATTTATTCACTCTTTTGTGCGCAAACTATTCCAGAAAAGCATGGTGCAGTAATGAAATGGGGAAGCCGTATTTTACTGGGGGTAACGCCAAAAGCTCTCCGTTATCGCATATGGAAAAAAGCTGAAAAAGAAATGACCAAGTACAATCTGGCTGAGAGCGATGGAATCACGGAGTTATGCTCCGGGCCTGGTTACATGAGAAATAAGTACCTAATCGAATCTTTTGAGGATAATCTTTTCTTGCCATTTGAAGAGACAGAGATGCCCGTTCCAGTTGGCTATGATGCCTATCTCAGCACTGCTTTTGGAAACTACATGACACCTCCACCAGCAGACAAGCAGTTACCACATCATGATGCTGTCATCGCTGATATGGATAAGTCTTATACAGAATATAAGGGAGAATATGGAGCATGATGGGTGAAAAAATTAGCGTTATCGTTCCAGTCTACAATGTAGAAGCCTACCTGGAGCGATGTGTGGAGTCAATTCTTCATCAGACTTATACTAATTTTGAACTAATCCTAATAAATGATGGTTCTACTGATTCCAGTGCACAAATCTGTGATCATTTAGCATATCAGTATGAAAATATCAAGGTTTACCATATCGAAAATGCTGGTGTTTCTAATGCCAGAAATATTGGAATTCAGCTAGCGACGGGTGTTTGGATAACTTTTGTAGATAGTGATGATTTCGTCACCAAGGATTACCTAGCTACTTTAGCTAGTGCAGTTGAGGGAGGAAATGTAGGTTTTGTGATTGCTCCTCTACATCATATCAAAAATGGAATAGTGACAGATTTACCCCCGTATTCTGGTAGAAAAGAACTTTGGTCAACAGAAGAAACCATGAAAGAATTACTGATGACCACTAAGACATCATTCTTTCCAGTCGCAAAACTATTTAAGAGAGACCTGCTGGTAGATGAGAAATTTAATACAGATTACCATCTAGCAGAAGATGCCTTGTTTTTAACTGAATTGCTATTAAAGACAAGATGTAGTAGCGTATTTATTGACAAACCAATTTATTATTATGATCATCGTGAGGGAAGTGCGACAACATCTGTTAATCGGTATGTATTTGACACGATAGAAGTTTATAAGAACATCATTGCTCAAGTATCACAAGCCTTTCCTCGTTTAAAATATGAATTAAAAAATAGAGAATGTTGGTCATATATCACAGTCTACGATAAAATCATATTTACTTCATCTGAGCAGTATCAAAAGGAGAAAGTCGAACTAAGGACTTGGATTATTCAGCATCGACACGAAATATGGAAGGATATTTATTTCACCACATTTCGTAAGATAGCTGTCCTGTCACTTGTCTTTTCTCCATGGATATATAAAAAAATTGTTGGATTAAGAAACTAATATTATGAGAAGGAGTTGAAAATGAATTTTCCAATAATGAATGAATACTTTGAAAAATCAAAACTATGGGTTTCATATCTGTTTGTTTTTATTTCGATTTTAAGTATGAGTTCACTAGTTTATAAGATAGCCAATCCTCTTTATAAGGGATTATCAGCAATTGTATTGTTTTATATTTGCTATACATTATTGTTTAAGTGGAAAAAAATCATAGTAGATCGTAAATTTCTGTCCTTATTTGGTCTATTGGCTGGAAGTCATCTGTTATCAGCTATTTTCAATCGCTCTGGACATTTGATTGGAAATGTGATTGAGATTCTCTTTATGGTAACCTATATTTTATTATTTACCATGTTAGAATCAGGTCAATTAAAGAAATTATTTGATTGGATTGCTTACACTATTCAAATTATTTCTTTTTCTTCTGCGATTTTTGCATTTACATTATTAGTAAGTAAAGTACTTATCCTATTTAAAATTGGACAGCAATCTTATTACTATGGTGTTATGAATGGGCGTTTGTGGGGAATTGTCAATCCCAATGCTAGTGCAATTTTTTCATATATTAGCATTGTTTTGGCTATGTATTTGATTCATAAAGGAAGTAAATATTCTGTCTATCTTAAACTGAATAATGTGATTCAATTAGTTTATTTCGCAACCATGCAAAGTAGGGGTGCTTTATTATCTTTAGTGTTAATGATTGGGTTTTATAGTTTCTTTATTAACAGGGGCAAGTTAGCTAAGCGATTTCTAATATTTATTGTTTCTGCTTTACTTGTTTCTGCTACTAACATCGGATTGAGTTATGTAACTTCTATTTACATATCTTCGGGGAAAGCGACTGTATTAGACTTAAATAAAGGACAATCTTATGCAGAAACGGATTCTTCAGTTATAAAAAAAACAGGTGAACTTCATCTAATAGAAACAACACCTAGTGGTAGAACTTATATTTGGAAAAATGCTATAAAAATGGGAAGTGCGAAACCAATTTTTGGTTACGGTGTAAGGAATGTTCCAGATTATTACACAAAATATTTCAGTAAATTCGAAATTCAAAATTCTCTTATTGGTGGAAATTTCCATAACATTTTGGTAACGATATTTGTTAGTTCTGGAATTTTAGGTTTAGTATCCTTTCTGCTTCTACTAGGATATGTAATTAAGCGCTTTTTGACTTATTTGATTGTTTCCAAAAAGAACTCTGAAAAGTTGATTATGATTCTTTTCTTTGGCATCTTGTTCGGTCAATTATTTGAAAGTCAGATTATGTACTCAACTAACTTTATCAATATTATTTTTTGGTTGATTATTGGTTATGGATTAGTTGTTTGCAAACGTGATGAAGGTATTCGTTACCAGGAAGTAACTGATATTAGAGAGATTCAACAGATGGAACTAGGAATCATGGAATACATTCATGAAACTTGTCAGAAAATTGGTGTCAAATATTTCCTAGCTTATGGCAGTCTTATCGGTGCGGTTCGTCACAAAGGTTTTATTCCTTGGGATGATGACATGGATATCTGTATGTTACGAGAAGATTATGAAAAGTTGCAAGACTATCTTATCGCTAACCCTGATGAACGTTACGAAGTGATGTCTTATAAAAATAATCTCAACTATGTCTATCCCTTCATGAAAGTGCAGGATAATCAAACTTATTTACTAGAAGAAGATGTTCGAATTGATTCCAATATGGGAATTTATGTAGATATTTTCCCTGTAGATGGTTACGAGGATGACTCGGTTTTTAAAGATAAAATGACGAGACTTATAAAAAAACGTCAATTAAGCTGTTATACATTTAAAGGGATTACCAATACTAAAAGTCTATTAAATTCTTTAATTCGCTATATATCAGTCATTATCTTCTATTTCACAAATACGAATAAGTATATTAGAGGCATTGATGAGCTTGCTAAATCTAGAAAAGTAGATGATTACGAGTTGGTTGACTATCTTATTTATAAAGATATGAATAAACCAGTCTGGAAGCGGGAGTGGTTGAATCAAACTATTACGGGTGTATTCGAAGGTAAGGAATTTATGATTCCAAAAGACTATCATGAAATTCTGACCTCGGACTACGGAGATTATACGCAACTGCCACCAGTTGAGCTAAGGTTCTCTCATCATGATTTTCAATTGTGGAAAATTATTAAGGTATCCCAATGATGTTATTGAAATGAAGAAACCATTGACTCGATATAAAAAGATTAGGAGTGAATAATAGATGTCAGAGAAAATTTTGACTCTTGAAGAAATTAAACAAATTGAATTAGATATTTTAAATTATTTGCATGAATTGTGTGAGGAACATGAAATCAAGTATTTTATTGATTTTGGAACCTTGCTAGGAGCTGTACGCCATAAAGGTTTTATTCCTTGGGATGATGATACCGATATTTCTTTGGCTCGAGATGAATTTGAAAAGCTCTATGAGATATTAAAAAATGAAAAACATCCCTATTACAGATTAATTTCATATAGAGAAACAAAAGGCTACCCTTATACATATATGAGAGTTTATGATGTGAGGACAAGAAGAGATGCTAATCTTTTAGATAAGTCGGTTATTCTAGGTACTTGTGTTGACATTTTCCCATACGATGGTGTTGTTACAGATGAACGTGATAGAAAAAAGATGAGGCTTTATAAACAATTTATTCGACTTTCGTCTCTGAATTTTAAAGGAGTCAAAATAGATAATGGAGGTGTCAAAAATTTACCACGTTATTTTGCATCTACAATTTTTAGACTGACTTCTCCACAGAAATGGAATGAAAAATTAGAGAAGTTAGCTTTGCAATATGATGTTGAGCAGTCTACAGATCTTGCATGTACTACCTATGACTCTTACTATCCAAGTGGAATTAAGAAAGAGTGGCTATATGATACAATTGAAATGCCATATGAGAATATTCTTGTGAAGGTTCCTAGAAAATTCCATGAGATTCTGGTTTACGAGTTTGGTGAAGACTATATGACTCCTCCGCCTATTGAAAATCAAAATCCAGGAACTGATAAAAATTACTGGATTGATTAATTTATGAGCAAGTTGTTTTGATAATTCGATAAAATAAATCACCTACCTATCTACTGGGATATTCCTTGTTTTAGATAGGTAGGTGATTTTTTAATTTCTTTTAATCTTAGCAAGAGCAAGATTGAGTGCATAGTGGAGTGTTTTATCTTTGGTAAGAAATAGCGTCAAGAGATAATAGATTCCACAGGTTGCAACAGTCGAGAGTACCATGAGTATCATATTGAGGTTAACTGTATAAGAGTTGATTTGGAAAAGGAATTTAAACGCAAAATAGATCGGGATGAATCCAAGGGATACAATAGTATAGCGTGTTAAAGTAGTAAAGATTTCTTTTAAGTCAAGCAGATGATGTTTCTTGATAAAGTAAATTTCTAGTAGAACAACTACAGTTTCTGCAATAATAGTAGTAGCAATGTAATACTCTGGTGCAAAAATATTATTGAAATACAAGAGACTGTTGAGTAGGATATTAGCGCCGCCACCAATAAAGTAAAAGGCTGTTAAACGATTTTCGTGGTCGTTGATGAAGATAATTTGTTTACCAAGAATCAACTCAATAGCCCAAATGATAGTCCGAAAAGCGAAGACACTAGTCACAATACCAGCTTCAAGGTATTTTTCAGAAGAGTAGATGACTGCAGCGTAGTTCCCTAATACCATAATCCCAATACTGGTTGGAATGATAAGGAAATAAAAGAGGGCAGCTCCTTGGTTCAGAAGATTTTTATAAGATTCGTAGTCTTTCTTACCGAGATAGTAGCCGAGACGTGGAATACTAACGTTGATAGCTCCACTCAGGACACTGGCAATCAACATAACGATGCTAGAAGCAATGGTGTAATAAGAAATGTAGTTTTCATCAGGTCCTTTGGTAATAAACATTCTATCAAGTAAGGTGTAGAGCATATTGGCATTAGCTAGAAGCAACATGGTCAAGAGTGGTTTAGATGCTTTGACTAATTCGACAAGACCAATCTTAACAAAGGAAACTTCTCGTTTAATCCAGAGAAAACTGAGTAGATAGTTGAGAATTGTCGTTGCACTCATGATGATTGCATAAGGTACGATATCATTTGGAGTTTTTACAAAGGTGAAGATAGCGACCAACATGGCAATACGAATAACCAATGTTTTGTATAAGATGAATGCATAATTTTCATAAGCTTCATTCATCCACTCGATATAAAGGAATTGGAAGAGAGCCTGGACACCAAGTATATAGTAGAGTTCTTTCAAATTTTCAATACTATTATCCAGATAAATAAATAGGAAATAGATACTTGTTGTTAGAACAGATGTGATAATGGAGATATAGAATAACTTAGAGAAAACATAGTTGATTTTATTTTTATCATCCTTGACCTTACTGATAGCTCGAATTCCGTAGTTATAGATTCCAAATGCGGCTAAAGGAATGACAAAGCTAGCCCAGGTATTTGCGGTATTGAAATAACCGTAATTGGATTTGCTGAGAATCCGAGTCAGATAAGGATTGGTTATCAGCGGAAAAACGATATTGAGAACATTGACTAGTAAGCTAGCCAGTGCATTAACTTTTATATTTTTCATTGTACTTTCTTTCTTGTATTGTAAAATGGTCTCTAGTATTATATCACATTCTCGCTCCATTCTTTTGATAAAATCGTAAAAATCTAGTATAATAGATAGAACTGAAAGTATGAGGTTACTAGCAATGAAAATGAAACAAATTAGTGATACAACTTTGAAAATCACGATGTCTTTAGAGGATTTGATGGATCGTGGCATGGAGATTGCTGACTTTCTTGTTCCTCAAGAAAAAACAGAAGAGTTCTTTTATGCCATCTTGGATGAGTTAGAGATGCCTGAGAGCTTTTTGGATACAGGTATGTTGAGCTTCCGTGTGACTCCAAAACCTGATAAGGTTGATGTTTTTGTAACCAAATCAAAGATTGACCAAAATCTAGATTTTGAAGACTTATCGGATTTGCCAGACATGGAAGAATTGGCTCAAATGTCGCCAGATGAATTTATCAAAACCTTGGAAAAAAGCATCGCAGACAAAACTAAGGATGATATCGAAGCCATTCAATCTCTAGAGCAGGTTGAAGCCAAGGAAGAAGAGCAAGAGCAGGCTGAACAAGAAGTTGAAAGTAAGAAAGAGCCTTACATCTATTACATCCTTTCTTTTGCTAAGTTGGCTGACTTGGTGTCTTTTGCTAAGACAGTGACTTTTGAGATGGAAACTTCTGAACTCTACAAGATGAATGAGCGCTATTATTTGACCATTTTAGTGGATATTGAAAATCATCCAAGTCCATATCCAGCGTGGCTTTTGGCCCGTATGCGCGAGTTTGCAGACGATAGTGATATCAGTCGTTCAGTCTTGCAAGAATATGGTCAAGTCTTGATGAATCACGATGCAGTACTTAATCTGCAAAAGATTGGATAATCATTTCTGGAAAGCTATTTCTAGATTTTAAGAAGAGCGAATCGTCTGATTCGTTTTTTCTTTTCTAGACTGAAATAGTGATTTACTATAATAGGAATTTTCATAAAATTCTGTTATAATGGCTATATTAGAAAATTTCGAGGAGACAAACATGACAGTTAAAATTGCTTTACTAGGATTTGGTACCGTTGCAAGTGGTGTGCCTTTCCTCCTAAAGGAAAATGGAGAAAAAATCAATCAATCAGCACATTCAGAGATTGAAGTTGCTAAGGTATTGGTCAAGGATGAAGATGAAAAGAACCGCTTGCTTGCAGCAGGGAATGACTTTAACTTTGTAACCAATGTGGATGATATTTTGTCAGATCAAGACATTACGATCGTAGTGGAATTGATGGGTCGTATCGAACCTGCTAAGACCTTTATCACTCGTGCCTTGGAGGCTGGCAAACACGTTGTTACTGCTAACAAGGACCTTTTGGCTGTCCATGGTGCAGAACTGTTAGAAATCGCTAAAGCTAACAAGGTAGCACTTTACTATGAAGCAGCAGTAGCTGGTGGGATTCCAATTCTTCGTACTTTGGCAAATTCCTTGGCTTCTGACAAAATTACGCGCGTGCTTGGAGTAGTCAACGGAACGTCCAACTTCATGATGACCAAGATGGTCGAAGAAGGCTGGTCTTATGATGATGCTCTTGCGGAAGCGCAACGTCTAGGATTTGCAGAAAGTGACCCTACAAATGACGTAGATGGGATTGATGCAGCCTACAAGATGGTGATTTTGAGCCAATTTGCCTTTGGCATGAAGGTTGCCTTCGATGACGTAGCCCACAAGGGAATTCGTAACATCACACCAGAAGATGTAGCTGTAGCTCAAGAGCTTGGTTATGTAGTGAAATTGGTTGGTTCTATCGAGGAAACTCCTTCAGGGATTGCTGCAGAAGTAACTCCAACCTTCCTACCTAAATCACACCCACTTGCTAGTGTGAATGGCGTAATGAACGCTGTCTTTGTAGAATCTATTGGTATCGGTGAGTCTATGTACTATGGACCAGGTGCTGGTCAAAAACCAACTGCAACAAGTGTTGTGGCGGATATTGTCCGTATCGTTCGTCGCTTGAATGATGGAACAATTGGAAAAGACTTCAACGAATACAGCCGTGACTTGGTCTTGGCAAATCCTGAGGATGTTAAAGCAAACTACTATTTCTCAATCTTGGCTCCAGACTCAAAAGGTCAGGTCTTGAAATTGGCTGAGATTTTCAACGCTCAAGATATTTCCTTCAAGCAAATTCTCCAAGATGGCAAAGAAGGTGATAAGGCGCGTGTCGTTATCATCACACATAAGATTAATAAAGCCCAGCTTGAAAATGTTTCAGCTGAATTGAAGAAGGTTTCAGAATTCGACCTCTTGAATACATTCAAGGTGCTAGGAGAATAAGATGAAGATTATCGTACCTGCAACCAGTGCCAATATCGGGCCAGGTTTTGACTCGGTCGGTGTAGCTGTAACCAAGTATCTTCAAATTGAGGTCTGCGAAGAACGAGATGAGTGGTTGATTGAACACCAGATTGGCAAATGGATTCCACATGACGAGCGTAATCTCTTGCTCAAAATTGCTTTGCAAATTGTACCGGACTTGCAACCAAGACGCTTGAAAATGACCAGTGATGTTCCCTTGGCGCGTGGTTTGGGTTCTTCTAGCTCGGTTATCGTTGCTGGGATTGAGCTAGCCAACCAACTGGGTCAGCTCAACTTGTCAGACCATGAAAAATTGCAGTTGGCGACTAAGATTGAAGGACATCCTGACAATGTGGCTCCAGCAATCTATGGTAATCTCGTTATTGCAAGCTCTGTTGATGGACAAGTTTCTGCTATTGTAGCAGACTTTCCAGAGTGTGATTTCCTAGCCTACATTCCAAACTATGAATTGCGTACTCGAGACAGCCGTGGTGTATTGCCTAAGAAATTGTCTTACAAAGAAGCTGTTGCTGCCAGTTCTATCGCCAATGTGGTGGTTGCAGCCTTGTTGGCAGGAGACATGGTGACCGCTGGGCAAGCAATCGAGGGAGACCTCTTCCATGAGCGCTATCGTCAGGACTTGGTAAGAGAATTTGCGACGATTAAGCAAGTGGCTAAAGAAAATGGTGCCTATGCAACCTATCTCTCTGGTGCTGGACCGACAGTTATGGTCTTGGCTTCTCATGACAAGATGCCGAAGATTAAAGCTGAATTGGAAAAGCAACCCTTCAAAGGAAAACTGCATGGCTTGAAAGTTGATACCCAAGGTGTCCGTGTCGAAGCAAAATAAAGAATAGAAGACAGGATGGGGAAACCACTTGACCAGAGGGCTTCCTATCCTTTTTTTGAAAAGAAGTTTATACTCAATGAAAATCAAAGAGCAAACTAGGAAGCTAGCCGCAGGTTGCTCAAAACAGCGTTTTGAGGTTGTGGATAGAACTGACGAAGTTAGCTCAAAATACTATTTTGAGGTTGCAGATGTAAGCTGACGTGGTTTGAAGAGATTTTCGAGGAGTATTAGTTAAAAACTTGATAAAGGAGAAATAAAGATGGCAGAAATTTATCTAGCAGGCGGTTGTTTTTGGGGCCTAGAGGAGTATTTTTCCCGCATTTCTGGAGTGCTAGCAACCAGTGTTGGCTACGCTAATGGACAAGTCGAAACGACCAATTACCAGCTGCTCAAGGAAACAGACCATGCAGAAACGGTTCAAGTAATTTACGATGAGAAGGCAGTGTCACTCAGAGAGATTTTGCTTTATTATTTCCGTGTCATCGACCCTTTATCTATCAATCAACAAGGGAATGACCGTGGTCGCCAATATCGAACTGGGATTTATTACCAAGATGAAGCAGATTTGCCAGCTATCTACACTGTGGTGCAGGAGCAGGAACGCATGCTGGGTCGAAAGATTGCAGTAGAGGTGGAGAAACTTCGCCACTATATCTTAGCTGAAGATTACCACCAAGACTATCTTAAGAAAAATCCTTCAGGTTACTGTCATATCGATGTGGCGGATGCTGAGAAGCCATTGATTGATGCAGCAAACTATGAAAAACCTAGTCAAGAAATGTTGAAGGACAGTTTATCAGAAGAGTCCTATCGTGTCACCCAAGAAGCTGCTACAGAGGCTCCATTTAGCAATGCCTATGACCAAACCTTTGAAGAAGGGATTTATGTAGACATCACGACGGGTGAGCCACTCTTTTTTGCCAAGGATAAGTTTGCTTCAGGATGTGGTTGGCCAAGTTTTAGCCGTCCGATTTCTAAGGAATTGATTCACTACTACAAGGATTTGAGCCATGGAATGGAGCGAATAGAAGTTCGTTCTCGGTCAGGCAATGCTCACTTGGGGCATGTTTTCACAGATGGCCCTCGGGAGTTAGGTGGTCTCCGTTACTGTATTAATTCGGCTTCCTTGCGTTTTGTAGCCAAGGATGAGATGGAAGAGGCAGGATATGGCTATTTATTGCCTTACTTAAACAAATAAAACAGAGATGGTGGGCGATTCCCACTTTCTTTATTTCTAGTATACGAATAGAAGGGATTTATGAAACACTTATTATCTTACTTCAAACCCTACATCAAGGAATCAATTTTAGCCCCCTTGTTCAAGCTGTTAGAAGCTGTTTTTGAGCTCTTGGTTCCCATGGTGATTGCTGGAATTGTTGACCAATCCTTGCCTCAGAGAAATCAAGGACATCTTTGGATGCAGATTGGTCTGCTCCTTATCTTTGCAGTGATTGGCGTTGTAGTGGCCTTGATAGCTCAGTTTTACTCAGCCAAGGCAGCGGTAGGATTTGCCAAAGAACTGACAGACGACCTCTATCGTCATATTCTTTCATTGCCTAAGGACAGCAGAGACCGTTTGACAACTTCGAGCTTGGTGACTCGCTTGACTTCGGACACCTACCAGATTCAGACTGGTATCAATCAATTCCTGCGTCTCTTTTTGCGAGCACCAATTATCGTTTTTGGAGCTATCTTTATGGCCTATCGAATCTCAACTGAGTTGACTCTCTGGTTTTTAGTCATGGTTGTCATTTTGACCATTATCATTGTAGGCCTCTCTCGACTGGTCAATCCTCTCTACAGCAGTTTCAGAATGAAAACGGACCAATTGGTTCAAGAAACGCGCCAGCAATTACAAGGGATGCGAGTTATTCGTGCTTTTGGGCAAGAAAAACGAGAGTTACAGATTTTTCAAATCCTTAACCAAGTCTATGCTAGATTACAAGAGAAAACTGGTTTCTGGTCTAGTTTATTAACACCTTTGACCTATCTGATTGTCAATGGAACTCTTCTCGTTATCATCTGGCAAGGCTATATTTCTATACAAGGAGGCTTACTCAGTCAAGGTGCTCTTATTGCCCTCATCAACTATCTCCTACAGATTTTGGTGGAATTGGTCAAGCTAGCTATGCTGATAAATTCCCTAAACCAGTCCTATATCTCTGCTAAGCGAATCGAGGAAGTCTTTGCTGAAGCTCCAGAAAATATCCATTTAGAATTAGAACAAAAGCAAACTACTAGTAATCAGGTTTTACAAGTTCAAGGACTGACCTTTACCTATCCTGATGCGGCCCAGCCTTCTCTGAGAGATATTTCCTTTGACCTGACTCAAGGGAAAATCCTTGGTATTATTGGGGGAACGGGTTCTGGTAAATCAAGCTTGGTACAACTCATCCTTGGACTTTATCCAGCAGATAAGGGAAGCATTGACCTTTATCGAGATGGATCTAGTCCTCGTAATTTGGAGGAGTGGCGGTCTTGGATTGCCTATGTGCCCCAAAAGGTTGAACTCTTTAAGGGAACTATTCGTTCCAACTTGACTCTAGGTTTAGATCAAGAAGTAACTGACCGAGAACTATGGCAGGCCTTGGAAATTGCACAAGCCAAGGATTTTGTTAGTGAAAAGGAAGGGCTCTTAGATACCCTAGTTGAGGCAGGAGGACGAAATTTCTCAGGTGGACAAAAACAAAGGTTGTCGATCGCTCGAGCAGTCTTGCGCCAAGCTCCATTTCTCATCCTAGATGATGCGACCTCGGCCCTCGACACCATTACTGAGTCCAAGCTCTTGAAAGCTATCCGAGAAAACTTACCAAATACAAGCTTAATCTTGATTTCTCAACGAACCTCGACTTTACAGATGGCTGACCAGATTCTCCTCTTGGAAAAAGGTGAGCTTCTAGCTATCGGCAAGCATGAGGACTTGATGAAGTCCAGTCAAGTCTATCGTGAAATCAACGCATCCCAACATGGAAAGGAGGACTAGCATGAGACGACAAACTGCAAACCAGACGTTCATACGTTTGGCCAAAGATTTAGCAAGCCATCCTTTCCTCCTTTTCTTAGCCTTTCTAGGAACTATTGCTCAGGTTGGTTTATCAATCTACCTACCTATCTTGATTGGGCAGGTCATCGACCAAGTCCTAGTGACTGGTTCATCATCAGTTTTTTGGCACATTTTCATTCAGATGATTTTGGTGGTCATAGGAAATACTCTCGTTCAATGGGTCAATCCTCTCCTCTATAATCGCCTAATCTTCTCTTATACTAGAAACTTGCGAGAGCGAATCATCCATAAGCTCCATCGTTTACCGATTTCTTTTGTAGATCGGCAAGGCAGTGGAGAAATGGTCAGTCGTGTAACCACGGATATAGAACAGTTAGCAGTTGGCTTGACCATGATTTTTAACCAATTTTTCATTGGCGTCTTGATGATTTTGGTTAGTATTCTAGCCATGCTCCAAATTCATCTCCTCATGACCCTCTTAGTCTTGCTGTTGACGCCACTATCTATGGTAATCTCACGCTTTATTGCTAAACGCTCCTATCATCTATTTCAGAAGCAAACAGAGACGAGGGGAATTCAGACCCAGTTGATTGAAGAATCGCTTAGCCAACAGACGATTATCCAGTCTTTTAATGCTCAAACAGAGTTTATCCAAAGGCTGCGTGAGGCTAATGACAACTACTCAAGCTACTCTCAGTCAGCCATCTTTTATTCTTCAACGGTCAATCCTTCGACTCGCTTTGTTAATGCGCTCATTTATGCTCTTCTAGCTGGAGTAGGAGCTTATCGTATCATGATGGGGTCTACCTTGACCATCGGGCGTTTAGTGACCTTTTTGAACTATGTCCAACAGTACACCAAACCCTTTAACGATATTTCTTCAGTTTTAGCCGAATTGCAAAGTGCCTTGGCATGTGCAGAGCGTGTTTATGCTGTCTTAGAAAGTCCTGAAGTGGTTGAAACAGGTAAGGAAGTCTTGACCAGTGACCAGGTTAAGGGAGCAATTTCCTTTAAACAGGTCTCTTTTGGTTACAATCCTGAAAAGATTTTGATTAAGGATTTATCTATTGACATCCCAGCTGGTAGCAAGGTGGCTATTGTTGGCCCGACAGGTGCCGGAAAATCAACGCTTATCAATCTTCTTATGCGTTTTTATCCCATTAATTCAGGAGATATCTTGCTGGACGGGAAATCCATTTATGATTATAGTCGTGCCTCTCTTCGACAGCAGTTTGGAATGGTGCTTCAAGAAACCTGGCTCAAGCAAGGGACCATTCATGACAATATTGCTTTTGGAAATCCTGATGCCAGTAGGGAGCAGGTGATTGCTGCTGCCAAAGCAGCCAATGCAGACTTTTTCATCCAACAGTTGCCACAGGGATATGATACAAAGCTAGAAAATGCAGGTGAATCTCTCTCTGCCGGTCAGGCTCAACTTTTGACCATTGCGCGTGTCTTTCTGGCTATTCCAAAGATTCTTATCTTAGACGAGGCGACTTCTTCTATCGATACACGGACAGAAGTGCTGGTTCAGGATGCCTTTGCTAAGCTCATGAAGGGGCGCACAAGTTTTATCATCGCCCACCGTTTGTCAACCATTCAAGATGCGGATCTGATTCTAGTCTTGGTGGATGGTGACATCGTTGAGTATGGCAATCATCAGAATCTCATGACTCGAAAGGGCAAGTATTACCAAATGCAACAAGCTGCAGCTTTTAGCTCTGACTAATCCTTTCTACTTTGAAATCTTATGGACAAAAAAAGTTGCCTTCGGGTGACTTTTTTGTTACAATAGCTAGAAAAATTGTTCACTTTAAATTGTCTTTTAGAAAAGGAGCCTAGTATGAAAGTCTTTCAGCATGTAAATATCGTGACTTGTGATCAAGATTTCCATGTCTATATAGATGGAATCTTAGCTGTTAAGGATTCTCAAATCGTGTATATCGGTCAAGAGAAGTCAGAGATTTTAGAGCAAGCTGAGCAGATTATAGACTATCAGGGAGCCTGGATCATGCCTGGTTTGGTTAATTGTCACACTCATTCTGCTATGACAGGTTTGAGGGGGATTCGAGATGATAGCAATCTTCATGAATGGCTCAATGACTATATCTGGCCAGCAGAAGCTGAGTTTACTCCCGACATGACTACCAAGGCGGTCAAAGAAGCTCTGACAGAGATGCTCCAGTCAGGAACAACAACCTTTAATGATATGTATAATCCCAATGGTGTGGATATTGAGCGGATTTATCAGGCAGTGAAAGATTCTAAGATGCGTTGTTATTTCTCACCGACCCTCTTTTCTTCAGAGGCAGAAACAACTACTGAGACCATTACTAGAACACGAGGCATCATCGAGGAAATCTTAGGATATGAAAATCCAAATTTCAAGGTTATGGTAGCTCCTCACTCTCCTTACAGCTGTAGTAGAGATTTGCTGGAAACGAGCTTAGATATGGCGAAAGAACTGAATATTCCAATCCATATCCATGTTGCGGAGACCAAGGAGGAATCAGGCATTATCCTGAAACGATACGGTAAACGTCCACTCGCCTTTCTAGAAGAACTGGGTTACTTAGAGCATCCGTCTGTCTTTGCTCACGGGGTCGAATTAAACGAGCGAGAAATTGAACGTTTATCAACCTCTCAAGTGGCTATCGCCCACAATCCTATCAGTAATCTCAAACTGGCCTCAGGAATTGCTCCAATTATCCAACTCCAAAAAGCAGGTGTAGCAGTCGGAATTGCGACTGACTCGGTTGCTTCCAATAATAATCTAGATATGTTTGAGGAAGGACGGACAGCCGCACTACTACAGAAAATGAAGAGCGGAGATGCTAGCCAATTTCCAATCGAAACAGCTCTTAAGGCACTGACAATCGAAGGGGCTAAGGTCCTAGGAATGGAAGAACAGATAGGAAGTCTGGAAGTTGGCAAGCAAGCAGATTTTCTGGTTATTCAACCACAGGGAAAAATTCATCTCCAACCCAAAGAAAATATGCTATCTCACCTGGTTTATGCTGTTAAATCCAGTGATGTAGATGATGTTTATATCGCCGGAGAACAGGTTGTGAAGCAAGGCCGAGTCCTGACAGTAGAACTGTAAAAGAACAATCACGAAAAATTTTAAAAAAAGTTTGCAAAAATCTTGCATTCTTTTTTTGACTATGCTATACTTATATACGGTTTGAAAAAACTGCCTAAGACAGTAGGGGAGCTCGACTCATAAGTATCCTACCGAGGACAAAACGTATCATGTAAAAAGAAGCGTATTGTACTTTCGTGTCTAGGTTTGGGCGCGTTTTTCTTTTGGAAAAATTCCCCAAGCAAAATAATAACGGAGGTGAACACACTAATGAGTGAAGCAATTATTGCTAAAAAAGCGGAACTAGTTGACGTAGTAGCTGAAAAAATGAAAGCTGCTGCATCTATCGTCGTTGTAGACGCTCGTGGTTTGACAGTTGAGCAAGATACAGTTCTTCGTCGTGAGCTTCGTGGAAGCGAAGTTGAGTATAAAGTGATTAAAAACTCAATCTTGCGTCGTGCAGCTGAAAAAGCTGGTCTTGAAGATCTTGCATCAGTATTTGTTGGACCATCTGCAGTAGCATTTTCTAACGAAGATGTTATCGCACCAGCGAAAATCTTGAACGATTTTGCTAAAAACGCTGAAGCACTTGAAATCAAAGGTGGTGCAATCGAAGGCGCTGTCGCATCTAAAGAAGAGATCCTTGCTCTTGCAACTCTTCCAAACCGCGAAGGACTTCTTTCTATGCTCCTTTCTGTACTTCAAGCGCCAGTGCGCAACGTTGCTCTTGCAGTCAAAGCGGTTGCAGACAACAAAGAAGACGCAGCTTAATCTTAAGCTACGCAGCGTAGCCTAGCTACGAAAAATCTATTATAAATTTAAAACATATTTGGAGGAAATAACAATGGCATTGAACATTGAAAACATTATTGCTGAAATTAAAGAAGCTTCAATCCTTGAATTGAACGACCTTGTAAAAGCTATCGAAGAAGAATTTGGTGTAACTGCAGCTGCTCCTGTAGCTGTTGCTGCAGCTGGTGCTGCTGACGCTGGTGCTGCTAAAGATTCATTCGACGTTGAATTGACATCTGCAGGCGACAAAAAAGTTGGCGTTATCAAAGTTGTACGTGAAATCACTGGTCTTGGTCTTAAAGAAGCTAAAGAACTTGTTGATGGTGCACCAGCACTTGTTAAAGAAGGCGTTGCAACTGCAGAAGCTGAAGAAATCAAAGCTAAATTGGAAGAAGCTGGAGCTTCAGTTACTCTTAAATAATAGAGTAACTACATTAGTAGCTTAAAAACATGATTAAACCGCTATTCTTGGGAGTAGCGGTTTTCTTTTTATATAGTTGTTCAGGAAAGCAATAATTTTTGTATAATTGGTTTACTACTCTAAATTAATGTAGTACAAGAGTTTGTTAATTAAACTATACCTTATGGTTTTGACTAGTGTGATATAATTATGTTGAAATACTTATCTGGAAAGGTTTTTATAATGAGTTTAAGAAATAAAATTGAGCAACATATTAAAGAGCTAGAGGGAGGGAAGTTTCAAAAACTAGGTGACGCGTACCTAAGTAGAAAATACAATTTTAATATTGTTTCATTAGGCTCACAGGAAGGAACAGATAAAACAACTAAAGGGATCCCAGATTCTTACGCTGACGAAGATGGTAAATATGTTTATATTATGTATGGCACCCATAAGTCTGTAATATCTAAATTAGAAGGAGACATTCAGTCAGTTAAGAAAAAAATTTTAGAGGAAAATATTGCTGAAGATAAAGTTGGGAGGCTTATTTGTTGTCATACTTCTTCAAATATAACAATTAAACAAAAAGAAGATCTAGAAAAAATGGCTGAACCTTATCAGCTAGAATTGATTGGAATTAATGAAATTGCTAATGATCTTACAAAGATAGATTTTCAATATTTAGCAAAGGAGTATCTATCAATCAGTGAATCTACAGAGCAAGTTTGGTCTATCAATGACTTCATAAGAATTCATGATGAGAGTAAAACTAATGCACCTATATCAAATGACTATATTGGAGATGTAAGTGAAATTATAAATACCATTAAATCAAGTGAAAAACGAATCTTCTTAATATCTGCTAAGCCTGGAACAGGGAAAACTAGATTTGCAATTGAAATTTGCTCTTTGCTTGACCGAAATAAGTATAACATTATTTGTGTCAAGAGCAATAATCAGGATATTTACCAAGATGTAAAACGCAATCTAAATTTACACAAAGAAAATATTGTTTTTATTGATGATGTTAATACTACACAAAATTATATTTCTACACTTGGGCTACTGAACACGACTAGTAATATTCGGTTTATTCTTACGGTACGTGATTATGCTAAAAAAGATGTAATCAATAATGTTAAAGTTTATGGGTACAATAATATTGAGCCAGAACTTATAAAAGATGATAATTTTAAGGAATTACTCAATCAATTCTCTCGAAACGATTTCACCAATAAAGAAATTGAACATATAAAAACGATATCTAAAAGCAATCCGCGTATTGCAGTCATTGCAGCGAAGTTATCTAGCTCTAGGGATTTGACTAATTTTAATGACGAGACTGATATTTTAAAAGATTACTATGAAGAAATTTTAAATAAAAATAACATTATTTATGCAGAACAAAAGACTTTATTTATTTTATCTTACTTAAAAAAGATTAGGCTGGAAAGTTTAGAAGAGAACCAGGAATTCAAAAAATTACTAAAAATAACTGATATAACAAATACTGACTTTAAGAGTGCAGTGGAGAAGCTTCACGAGAGAGAGTTGTGTAATATTTATAACGACAAAATTGTAAAGATAGCAGATCAATCATTAGATGATTATATAGTTATCAAGTTTTTAATTAACAAGAAAATATCAATTTTAGAAATTTTACATGAGTTATATCCAGTAAATGATCAAAGAGTTGTTCAAATACTAAATCAATGTTCCAATTTTATTAGGAAAGAGAGTGATGTAGAAAGCGTTTCTGATGCAGTTAAATCATATTATTACAATGAAAGTAATTTTGAAAGTTATGAACTTAAAGAAAAGTTTTTAATACAATTTGGAGTATTACTTCCTTTAGAAGCAATTTCACACGTTAAAAATAAAATTGATAATATAGAGTCTCAGGCTTATACAAAGACTAATTTTATTAATCAGAAGGATAAAAAGGAATCTATTGAGGATTCAGTTTTAAATATTGTATTTGTAACTACACGGACAAAATATTGTAGTCAAATTCTCCAATTATTGTTAAAGTACTTTGATAAAAATCCTAATAAAATTTCTGAGGTTTATAGTATTCTTGAAGCAAACTACGGGTTGGTTACAGAAAGAGAATATATTGATTATACCTTGGCTGAAAATACCATTTCTGAACTTGCTAATCTTGATTTGACAAAAAGTTATAACCAAGAATTAATCGTGACAATTTTGAAGCAGTATATTAAAATTGAAATCGAAAGAACAGAAGCTCATGAAGAGACATTTACTTTTGGGCGCTATAAAGTCCCGGATAGTGAAAAATTAAAACAGTATCATAGAAGTATACTAAAACTTTTAGCGAATTTGTATAATATAGGGAGTTGTGAAACTAGATTTTATATTGAGAAAATGCTATATGATTACAGAAGAAAAATTTTGACCTATTCAGAAAGTCATCGTAATACTATCCTTGGAGATTTGAGAAATATTAGGAAATTATTTTTTAATGACATTAAAAACTTATCTATGATTGGAGAAAAAATAGTTTATTCTTTGCATAAAGCTGAAGTGAAAGAAAACTTACCGATTGTTTTTGATGATTATATAATTTCTGACAGACAAAAAATATATAATAATTTAACAAATCCTAACCATGCTTGGTTTTATGATGCTGCTGAAATTAAACTACAACAAATTGCAAATAGCTATTCAAATGTTTGGCTTAAAATTTTTAATTTTGCAAATCAATTCAAACATAGCTTATTTATGAATGACAATAACATTGAGCTAGTACTATTCAATATGTTTTTACTATCAAAAAATGATAAAAAGATTAAATTTCTAAATTATATGTTTAAATCAAACTATCATTTTGTAAATAGGAATCCGATTAGTTTTTTAGAAAATATTGAGGAAAGTTCAATGCAGTCTGTTATTGCTTCCTCTCCAGAATCAGAAAAATATGAATGGCAACTTGCTTATTTAACACAACTTGAAAACGTTAAAAATGAAGATATACAAACATTAAAGAGTATTCTAGAAGCTAATTCTTTACCATGTTATTTTACAATTTTAAATTTTGAGAGATTGATTTTGAAAGATCCTAGTTTAAAAGAGTTGTTAATACAAAAAGCTGGGAATACAAATTTTGTTATTTCTGATTTTATAAGAGAAGAAGAGGTGCCAAAATTAATAAATCTAATTGGAGTAAAAGAGTTGAAGTTTTGGTATTTAATAAATTTAGAAAATTGTCAGAATCACAGCTATAATCTTTTTCAAAAATTAGGTGAAAAAGATGTTAATTTTTCGGTAGAAGTCTTGAAGAAAATTGATGAATTGAGAATAGGTCATTCTAATTCAGAATACATGGTAGTACATTCTATAAATGAATTTAGAGATAAGAAAGAAATTTATAAAAAGTTTATCCGTTTTGCAATAAATAGGCCATATTACTACTACAACAATATGATTGATGATATTATAAAAAATGACAGTCAGATCATATTAGAAATACTGGAGGAAACAAATAATGAGCAATCTGCAATTAGATTGGTCAATCTAGGTGTAGAATTTTTAGAAAACAACAATCAAAAACTAATACTATTTAATCTTCTCAGAGCTAAAGGATTTGGTAAGAATTCATTCCAAGAAATACATTTTACTCCCTATTCACATTTTTATACTGGTAGTCATGTTCCAGTGTTGGAATTAGAAAAAGAACTCCTAGAAAGAATTAAAAAGATATTTGAAACTGATATAGACTACATTAACTTGCTACTGTACTTGAATAAACTAATTGATTGCAAGCGAAAAGCTATTGAAAGAGAATTGGAAAAAGAGTTTTAAATTTTAATTTATATTTCTTACTTTTTAAGGTGCCAGATATAATAAATAAAATCTACTGTTTTATAACAAAATATTAGGTTTGAGTTATGAATTGTGGGAAATGATAATCTATAGTAGAGTAGTTTTATTGTCTTTTCAAAAATAGACAATAAATATATTAAAAACATTAGCCTATATAAAGAAAAAGGTAGAATTCTATATTTTTGCATAAAGGATATTAGAATCTTAAATTTTAGGAATTGAAAAAACTGGCTACCCGTCTGGGTAGTCAGTTTCCGTAATTTGTTTTTTTATACCACGCCTTGTGCAATCATGGCATTTGCCACATTTTCAAAGGCAGCAATGTTAGCTCCTGCAAGGTAGTCTTTATCAAGACCATATGTTTCTGAAGTTGTTTTAGCTGTGTTAAAGATGTTGGTCATGATGTCTTTGAGACGTCCATCAACTTCTTCACGAGTCCATGAGAGGCGAAGGCTGTTTTGGCTCATTTCAAGGGCTGAAACGGCTACACCACCAGCGTTGGCAGCTTTGGCAGGTCCGTAGAAGATACCATTTTCTTTGTAAACTTTGATGGCATCAAGGTCGCTTGGCATGTTGGCACCTTCAGATACACAGATAACGCCTTGAGCAACCAAACGTTTAGCTGCTTCACCGTTGATTTCGTTTTGGGTCGCACATGGAAGAGCGATATCGTAGTTACCAGCGTAAGTCCATACAGAACCTTCATGATAAGTAGCAGTTGCTTTCTCAGCTGCATACTCAGTCAAACGAGCGCGACGTTTTTCTTTAACATCAACCAAAAGATCGAAGTCGATACCATTTTCATCGATGACATAGCCGTTTGAGTCAGATACAGAGATTACAGTAGCACCAAGTTCAGTTGCTTTTTGAAGAGCGTATTGAGCAACGTTACCAGAACCTGAAATAACCACTTTCTTACCAGCAAAGCTGTTACCGTTAGCTTTGAGCATTTCTTCAGTGTAGTAAACCAAACCGTAACCAGTTGCTTCTGGACGAATCAAGCTACCACCAAACCCAAGAGGTTTACCAGTCAAGACACCAGCATCAAATTGGTTAAGGCGTTTGTATTGACCGTAAAGGTAACCAATCTCACGTCCACCAACACCGATATCACCAGCAGGTACATCAAGTGATGGTCCGATGTGTTTTTGTAATTCAGTCATGAAGCTTTGGCAGAAGCGCATTACTTCAGCATCTGTTTTACCTTTAGGATCGAAGTCTGATCCACCTTTACCTCCACCGATAGGAAGTCCAGTCAAGACATTTTTAAAGATTTGTTCAAATCCGAGGAATTTCAAAATCCCTTGGTTTACAGTTGGGTGGAAACGAAGTCCGCCTTTATATGGTCCAACAGCTGAGTTGAATTGAACACGGTAGCCGCGGTTTACTTGAACTTTTCCATCACGGTCAACCCAAGGAACACGGAAAGAAATCACGCGCTCAGGCTCAGTAATACGTGCCAAGATATTTTCTTCGATATACTCAGGGTGTTTTTCAAATACAGGTTCCAAAGTGTTGAAAAATTCTTCAACAGCTTGGAGGAATTCAGCCTCGTGCCCATTACGAGCTTTTACAGTTTCAAACACGCTTTGGATATATTCTTTAGCAGATGTCATATCGTTCTCCTTAAATTCTAATTTAATTATGTGTGTCATTATAGCAGAATTTTTTTTAACTGTAAAGAGAAAAACAAAAATTTTCTAAAAATTCTTTCAATTTGATTTTTGGGGTTGTTTGAAATTGGAATTTTTTGAAAGTGGATAAAAAACGAACATTTTTCTTATAAATGACTTTCTTAAAGAGAAAAGCTGAAAATATGGTATAATATTAGCAATAAAAGGAATCTGGAGGATTAGAATCATGGTATCAACGAAAACACAAATTGCTGGTTTTGAGTTTGACAATTGTTTGATGAATGCAGCAGGTGTGACTTGTATGACGATAGCAGAGTTAGAAGGGGTTAAAAAGTCAGTGGCAGGAACCTTTGTCACTAAGACAGCGACCTTGGACTTTCGTCAGGGGAATCCTGAGCCACGCTACCAAGATGTTCCACTTGGTTCTATCAACTCTATGGGCTTGCCGAATAATGGCTTAGACTATTATTTGGACTATCTTTTGGATTTGCAAGAAAAAGAGCCAAATAGAACTTTCTTCTTATCTGTAGTCGGCATGTCTCCAGAGGAAACCCATACTATCTTGAAAAAGGTCCAAGAGAGTGAGTTTCGTGGTCTGACTGAACTAAACCTCTCCTGTCCAAATGTTCCAGGTAAACCTCAGATTGCCTATGATTTTGAGACAACTGACCGGATTTTGGCAGAGGTATTTGCCTATTTTACCAAACCTTTAGGAATTAAATTGCCACCATATTTTGATATTGTTCACTTTGACCAAGCGGCAGCTATTTTCAATAAGTATCCTCTTAAGTTTGTAAACTGCGTCAACTCTATCGGAAACGGCCTTTATATAGAAGATGAGTCTGTCGTTATTCGTCCTAAAAATGGTTTCGGTGGCATCGGTGGAGAGTATATCAAACCGACTGCTCTAGCTAATGTTCATGCCTTTTATCAACGCTTAAATCCTCAAATTCAAATCATTGGAACAGGTGGCGTGTTGACTGGTCGTGATGCCTTTGAACATATTCTCTGTGGAGCGAGTATGGTACAGGTAGGAACCACCCTTCACAAAGAAGGAGTTGGTGCTTTTGAACGTATTACTAATGAACTGAAAGCAATCATGGATGAAAAAGGTTACGAAAGCCTAGAAGATTTCCGTGGGAAATTGCGCTATATTGATTAAATTCATTAAAAAATCAGAAGAAAGGAGAGAAGATGCTAGCCATTGAAGAAAGTCAGAAGTTGACTTTATCAAATTTACCTAGCCTGAGCCTATTTACAGGGACAGACCAGGGTCAGTTTGAAGTTATGAAGAGTCAAGTATTGAAACAGATTGGTTATGATTCTGCTGACCTCAACTTTGCCTACTTTGATATGAAAGAAGTAGTTTACAAAGATGTAGAACTGGAGTTGGTCAGCCTTCCTTTCTTTGCTGATGAGAAAATCGTGATATTGGATCATTTTGTCGATATCACGACTGCTAAAAAGCGCTTTTTAACAGATGATGAGCTCAAGTCGTTCGAAGAATACCTTGATAACCCTTCACCAACAACCAAGTTGCTAATCTTTGCAGAAGGAAAACTGGATAGCAAAAGGCGGTTGGTTAAATTACTTAAGCGTGATGCTAAGGTCTTTGATGCAGTAGAAGCCAAAGAACAAGAATTGCGCCAGTATTTCCAAAAGTGGAGTCAGAAACAAGGTCTGCAGTTTGCCAATCATTCTTTTGAAAATCTCCTCGTCAAGTCGGGGTTTCAATTTAGCGAAATTCAGAAAAATCTCCTCTTTTTACAGTCCTATAAGGCAGATTCTATTATCGAGGAAGAGGATATTGTCAACGCTATTCCTAAGACCTTACAGGACAATATTTTTGATTTAACTCAGTTTATTCTGACTAAAAAGATGGACCAGGCGCGCGATTTGGTTAGAGATTTGACCTTGCAAGGGGAAGATGAAATCAAGTTGATTGCAGTCATGCTAGGACAATTTCGGACTTTTACTCAGGTGAAAATTTTGGCGGAGTCTGGGCAAACAGAAGCGCAGATTGCAAGTAGTTTAGGTAGCTTTCTCGGACGCAATCCCAATCCCTATCAAATCAAGTTTGCGTTGAGGGATTCAAGAGGACTTTCATTGAGCTTTTTGAAGCAAGCTATTTCCTATTTGATTGAGACAGATTATCAGATTAAGACAGGTCTTTATGAAAAAGGTTTCCTTTTTGAAAAGGCACTCTTACAGATCGCTAGTCAGGTCAATTGACATTTTTTTGAAACTACAACCCGCGTCAGGATTATCTTGTCGTGGGTTTCTTGATGATTTACTTGTTTTATTAGAAAGTATCTCAGTGATTTCCTTTTCTATAAGCAAAAAACTTGAAAAAAGTGAATGTTTGTGTTATCATTTTCATATAGAAAGAAAAAGAGGTCTTACAGATGGCTATTATCTTACCAGATCTTCCATATGCATACGACGCTTTGGAACCATACATCGATGCGGAAACAATGCACTTGCACCATGACAAACACCATCAAACTTATGTCAACAATGCCAATGCAGCTCTAGAAAAACACCCTGAAATCGGTGAAGATCTTGAAGCCTTGCTTGCTGATGTAGAATCTATTCCAGCTGATATCCGTCAAGCACTTATCAACAACGGTGGTGGACACTTGAACCACGCTCTTTTCTGGGAATTGATGACTCCTGAGAAAACAGCTCCTTCAGCAGAACTTGCAGCAGCAATCGATGCAACATTTGGTTCATTTGAAGAATTCCAAGCAGCCTTCACTGCAGCAGCAACAACTCGTTTTGGTTCTGGCTGGGCATGGTTGGTTGTCAACAAAGAAGGGAAGCTTGAAGTGACTTCAACAGCGAACCAAGACACACCAATCTCAGAAGGTAAAAAACCAATCTTGGGCTTGGACGTTTGGGAACATGCTTACTATGTGAAATACCGCAACGTGCGTCCTGACTACATCAAAGCTTTCTTCTCAGTAATCAACTGGAACAAAGTAGATGAATTGTACGCAGCTGCTAAATAATGATAGTTGGAGGGAAGAATTGTTCTTCTCTTTTTAAGGTTATATTATTCTGGTCTGACAAAATCGTCAGACTTTTTTCATTTTTATGAGAAACGTGCTAACTGCTAGAAATTATGGTAGAATAAGGTATTAAGTAATCGTGGAAAAAGGATATCTATGCGAAAAGAAATTGCACCTGAATTATACAACTATAACAAGTTTCCTGGTCCTGAGTTCCATTTACATGGGGACAAGGTCGAAACGGAAGGGATAGCTTTTTCCTTGGTGGAAAATATCAAGGAAGCCTTTGATGTGACGACTTTTAATCAGCGTTTTTCAGAAGTCTTAACCAAGTTTGATTATATCGTGGGAGACTGGAGCAACGAACAGCTTCGCCTACGAGGTTTTTATAAGGATGACCGAACAGAAGAAAAACTTGAAAAAATCAGTCGTTTACAAGACTACCTTTTAGAGTATTGTAGTTATGGTTGTGCCTATTTTGTCCTAGAAAATGAAGCCCCTAAGCGAGCATCATTTGACAAGAAAATGCGTAAGAAGGAAGAAGAAACACCTTCTAGAAAAGGAAAGAAGCCGACTCAAACCAAACGAAAACCGAATTCAGATAAGAAAAATAGACGTCGTCAGAAAGACCAGCATTCTCAGAAAGAGGACAAGGGACAACGTCATTTTGTCATTCGTCAGAAGTGAGTAGAGAATAAGGAGAAGAAATGAAACCGTCAATTTATAGTTTAACACGTCAAACCATGCAGGAATGGGTTTTGGAGCAGGGAGAAAAGAAATTCCGTGCAGACCAAATCTGGGAATGGCTTTACCGTAAACGTGTCCAGTCATTTGAAGAAATGACCAACCTTTCTAAGGATTTGATTGCTAAGCTTAATGACCAGTTTGTGGTCAATCCCTTGAAACAACGTATCGTTCAAGAGTCTGCTGATGGGACAGTTAAATATCTTTTTGAATTGCCAGATGGTATGTTGATTGAGACAGTACTCATGCGTCAACACTACGGTTTATCTGTCTGTGTGACGACTCAGGTCGGATGTAATATCGGTTGTACCTTCTGTGCTTCTGGTTTGATTAAGAAACAACGTGACCTCAATAACGGTGAAATCGTAGCGCAAATCATGCTGGTTCAGAAATACTTTGATGAGCGTGGTCAGGATGAACGCGTCAGCCATATCGTTGTCATGGGAATTGGTGAGCCCTTTGATAACTACAACAATGTCTTGAATTTCGTTCGTACTATCAACGATGACAAGGGAATGGCCATCGGTGCTCGTCATATTACGGTTTCAACCTCAGGTTTGGCCCATAAAATTCGTGACTTTGCTAATGAAGGCGTACAGGTCAATCTTGCAGTTTCCCTTCACGCACCTAACAATGAATTGCGTTCAAGCATCATGAAGATTAACCGTGCCTTTCCGATTGAAAAACTCTTTGCTGCTATTGAGTATTATATCGAAACAACAAACCGTCGTGTGACCTTTGAATACATCATGCTCAATGAAGTCAATGACGGTGTAGAACAAGCCTTGGAATTGGCTGAATTGCTCAAGAACATCAAGAAATTGTCTTATGTAAACTTGATTCCTTATAACCCAGTTAGTGAGCATGACCAATATAGCCGTAGTCCTAAAGAGCGCGTCCTGGCCTTCTATGATACGCTTAAGAAAAAAGGGGTCAACTGTGTTGTTCGTCAAGAGCATGGTACTGATATTGATGCAGCTTGTGGACAATTGCGTTCTAATACAATGAAACGTGACCGCCAGAAAGCAGTCGCAGCAGTCAACCCTTAATGATGAAGAAAACTTATAATCATGTTTTGGTCTGGGGAGTCATTTTCTATAGCATTTGCATTGTCTATTTTTGCTTTACTCCTCAAGAACAATCTCCCGTGGGGGTGGAAACTCCAGGTATTCAGCATCTTGGACGCCTGGTTTTTCTTTTGACTCCTTTCAATTCTTTCTGGAAACTGGGCGAAGTGAGTGACATAGGACAATTATGTTGGATTTTTCTACAAAATATCCTCAATGTCTTCTTGCTTTTTCCTCTGATTTTCCACCTCCTTTATCTCCTTCCAAACTTGCGTAAAACAAAAAAGGTCCTTCTTTTCAGTTTTCTAGTGAGTCTTGGAATCGAGTGTACGCAGTTAGTCTTGGACTTTTTCTTTGATTTTAATCGCGTCTTTGAAATTGATGATTTGTGGACCAATACCTTGGGTGGCTATTTGGCTTGGCTCCTCTATAAACGATTACATAAAAACAAGATAAGGAATTAAAATGAGTATTTTAGAAGTTAAAAATCTGAGTCACGGTTTTGGTGACCGTGCAATTTTTGAAGATGTGTCCTTCCGTCTTCTCAAAGGAGAACATATCGGTCTGGTCGGTGCTAATGGTGAAGGGAAATCAACCTTTATGAGCATCGTGACTGGTAAGATGTTGCCAGATGAAGGGAAGGTTGAGTGGTCTAAATATGTGACTGCTGGTTACTTGGACCAACATTCTGTCTTGGAAGAAGGTCAGTCTGTTCGCGATGTTCTCCGTACGGCCTTTGATGAGCTTTTCAAAGCGGAAGCTCGTATCAATGACCTTTATATGGAAATGGCTGAAGACGGAGCGGATGTTGATGCTCTCATGGAAGAAGTGGGAGAACTCCAAGACCGTTTGGAGAGTCGTGATTTCTATACCTTAGATGCTAAGATTGACGAAGTAGCGCGTGCCCTTGGTGTCATGGACTTTGGCATGGATACGGATGTAACTTCTTTGTCAGGTGGGCAAAGAACCAAGGTGCTTTTGGCAAAACTTCTCCTTGAAAAGCCTGATATCTTACTTTTGGATGAGCCGACCAACTACTTGGATGCTGAGCATATTGATTGGCTCAAGCGCTATCTCCAAAACTATGAGAATGCCTTTGTTCTTATTTCACACGATATTCCATTCCTAAATGACGTTATCAATATTGTCTACCATGTGGAAAATCAACAGCTGACGCGTTATTCTGGTGACTACTACCAGTTCCAAGAAGTCTATGCTATGAAGAAATCTCAGCTAGAGGCTGCCTACGAACGTCAGCAGAAAGAGATTGCGGACCTTAAAGATTTTGTCGCACGAAACAAAGCGCGTGTTGCAACGCGAAACATGGCCATGTCTCGCCAGAAGAAATTGGATAAGATGGATATTATCGAACTCCAAAGTGAGAAACCAAAGCCATCCTTTGATTTCAAACCAGCTCGTACACCAGGCCGCTTTATCTTCCAAGCCAAGGACTTGCAAATCGGTTATGACCGACCTCTTACGAAGCCCTTAAACCTTACCTTTGAACGCAATCAAAAGGTTGCCATTATTGGTGCTAATGGTATCGGGAAAACAACTCTCTTGAAGAGTCTTTTGGGTATTATTCCACCAATCGCTGGGGAAGTGGAGCGTGGAGATTATCTAGAACTTGGCTACTTTGAACAAGAGGTAGAAGGTGGAAATCGTCAAACACCACTAGAGGCTGTCTGGAATGCTTTTCCTGCACTTAACCAAGCAGAAGTCCGTGCAGCCCTTGCCCGTTGTGGTTTGACAACCAAGCATATTGAAAGTCAAATTCAGGTTCTGTCAGGTGGGGAACAAGCCAAGGTACGCTTCTGTCTCCTGATGAATCGTGAAAACAACGTTTTAGTGTTGGACGAGCCGACCAACCACTTGGATGTGGATGCCAAGGATGAACTTAAACGTGCTCTCAAAGAATACAAGGGATCTATCCTTATGGTCTGCCACGAACCAGACTTCTATGAAGGCTGGATGGACCAAATATGGGATTTTAATAATCTAACTTAAAAATAAGGATAAAAGAAATACAGTACCGAAAGTGGGTACTGTATTTTTTGTTTTTAAGATTTAAAATCGTAGTCTTTCACCACTTCGATGCTTTCGATTGTAATAGCAGTAGTTGGCTTGTCTTTTTCATCTTTTTCGGCTTTAGCAATTTTATCTACAACGTCCATACCATCAATCACTTGACCAAAGACTGGGTGTTTGCCATCTAGACTAGGATTTCCCCCTTCTTTGTAGGCTTCGATGATTTTCTTTGGATACTTGCTTGTAGGGAGTTTAGCAGAGGTATCTGTAGAGTTTTGGTTGATGAAGAACTGACTGCCATTGGTGTTTGGTTGACCAGTATTAGCCATAGAAAGAGCACCACGGATGTTATAGAGATAAGGAGTAATCTCGTTCTTGAAACCAGTTCCCTTGTCTTTAGTCTTATCCTTGTCATGCCAGATAGACTGACCACCTGTACCGTCCCCTTTTGGATCTCCAGTTTGGACCATAAAGCCATCGATGACACGGTGGAAGGTAATGCCGTTATAGTAGCCTTCTTTGGCATGAGTGAGGAAGTTTTCAACCGCTAGAGGAGCGAGTTTAGGGAAGAGTTTAATGCGAATATCACCTTGGCTTGTGTGGAGAATCACTTCGGCTTCATCTTCAGCAACTTCTTTAGATAGTTGTGGGAAATTGGCGTTTTCGTTTGTCAAAGCATCGTTTAACTCCTTGGCAGATTGGGCAGCTGCTTTGGAACTTTCTTCAGTAGCAAGACTGGAATCAACATAGTCATCACCACGTAGACTGCGTTGGATGCTGCTACATCCAGCTAGAGCTACAGTGGATAGTAAAAGAAGGGTTGCTAGTTTTTTCATTCTGTTCCTCTCAAAAATCTATTTCTACCATTGTACCCTAAAAGGAAGTGGATTTCAAATATTAGTGACAAGACAGTTTAAGAGGAAGCCAACCCAAAATCACTTGATTAGAGATTCTTCTTTGGATGACGGTCGATAATATCCTTGCATTGTTTCAGTATCTGCTCCCCCTTTGGAGTCAATTTGTATCCACGATTGCCAATTCCTCTTCTGAAAAGTTGTCATGAAGAGCTTGACTTGGTGATCTTTATAAAATGTTTCTAAAAAAGGATTCATGACATTCTCTTTCTGATTTTTCTTTAAAAATATAACAAATTTCTAAATGGTTTAAGAATTTTATAGTCTGTCAAGTTTTTTTCTTGACACCTGCCAGAAATCTGATATAATAGAACATGTGCTAAATAGCTCAGCTATTTCACCGAAATAAAAAATAAGAAAAGAGACTTTAAAAATGGCAGTTAAAATCCGTTTGACTCGTATGGGTTCTAAGAAAAAACCTTTCTACCGTATCAACGTAGCAGATTCACGTTCACCACGTGACGGACGTTTCATCGAAACAGTTGGAACTTACAACCCACTTGTTGCTGAAAACCAAGTAACTTTGAAAGAAGACCGCGTTCTTGCATGGTTGGCTGATGGAGCTCAACCTTCAGATACAGTACGTAACATTCTTTCAAAAGAAGGCGTATTGAAGAAATTCCACGATTCTAAATTCTCAAAATAAGTTTAAAGTAGGTTGACAGATGGATACGATTGAAAATCTCATTATTGCGATTGTGAAACCCTTGATTTCACAACCAGATGCCTTAACTATCAAGATTGAAGATACACCAGAGTTTTTGGAATATCATTTGGATCTTGATCAAAGTGATGTGGGTCGTGTAATCGGTCGTAAGGGTCGCACTATTTCTGCGATAAGAACGATTGTCTACTCTGTCCCAACTGAAGACAAAAAAGTAAGAATCGTTATTGACGAAAAATAAGAAGGGCGGGACGGATGTCTCGCTTTTTTGCAAGGAGCAGGATATGAAGGATTTAACGTTTAGACAATTACAAGACTACTTACTCGAACATTACCATCAGTCTCGGACTGAGGAAGGCCTCTTTATGAAGTTAGTGGAGGAAGTCGGAGAAGTAGCTGAGGTTTTGAATGGTCGCTCTGGTAGAAAAGAGGGGGTTCAGGATTCTAACGAGGCACTAGCAAAAGAACTGGCTGATATCATTCACTACACTGTCGCAATTGCGACCATCAACGACATAGATCTAACCAAGACCATTTTTGAAAAAGACAAAAAGGCAGCTATCAAATATCAGCATGAACGAGATTTGGAAGGATTTTTAAAAGAAAACTGAAAAAAGAATGAATATTGATTGTGTTTTTAACATAGATTGGTCAATGTATATTGATTGGCTATTACGAATTTTACAAATTGCGACATTTATTGCTGTGATTATAAAGATAACGTTCCAAAATAAGGTTTATATCAATAATATTGAAATCAAGGAAATTAAACCATTCGAGTTTGAATCTTTACATACAAATTTTCACTATATTCATGAATTTACGCATAATATAAGTAGCAAACCTTTTAATCATTTGATTTTTTATCCCAAAGAAGTTGATATTGAAATAGTAGAATTTTATTCTTTAAACTATGATTCAAAAAGCAATTGTTTGATTGTTAATAATAAACTGCATACAGTTAAAAATTTAAAGAATTATACATGCTTATTGATTCATACTAATTTACCAGAGAATATGCCTAGTTTAAGAATGAAATGGAAAACAAGTCAGGGTGAAATTGGGGAATATACATTTTATAGCAATATGTATAACGGGAATGTAAATATCTCATCTTTCAAATATAAATTAACATTAAAGAGGAAAATATTAGCACTTTTTGGACTATAGCGGGCCCCCCATGTATTTTCCTCTAACTTGAGAAAATCTTTGGAACGTGATAAAATAAAGGATAAGGATTTTTAATAATTCATTATATAGAATGAGTGGATTTCTTTATGAAGAGGTTTGAAGTATCTACAGAAATTGGTAGTCTCTCTGTTACTTATCAAAAACAAAAGAAAATGCTAGTTTGTTTAAGTGGCGCAGGTTTGCTACCAAGTTATGAAAATTTTTCACTTATACTTGAAAAACTTCCTCCTACAATTGGTTATTTGACAATTGATTTTCCGAACACAGGTAGGAGTCCGATTCATGACCAAGCTGGAAAAAATCTAGATAATCTTGCAGATGCGGTTTATGAAGTACTTGAAGAATTAGGGATTTCTGAATATATACTTTGTGCACATAGTTTGAGTGGAATTTTAGCTTGCAAATTGCTCAAGAAACCAATTAAGTGTCATGCTTTAGTAGCAATTGAACCGACAACTAAAAACGTCATGTTTGCTGATTTTTCAGAAAATCCTTATCCAGAAATGGAAGAGCAGATGAGGCTGATTGAGGAGTGTGGTCCTGAACTTTATTTTAAGAACTTAACTCAAGCCACATTTAGCCCTGAAACTAATAAAGAAATCTGGGAATTAATTCAAGAAAAAGGGTCAGAGTTGGAAAATCAAGATACAGGATTTCAGATATCTGGAGAGATTACTGAGGAAGATTTTGAGAATGTATCGATAGAATCTCATGTCCCAGTATTTATTTTTTGTCAGCCTTATAGAGAAAAAGAGTACAGAGAATCAGAATATTGGACTTCCAATACTAAACTCATTTTAGGAGGGAATCACCATTATTTACAATGGTCAGAATCAGAAAAAATTGTGACTATTATTCGAGAATTGTCAGAATAAGATGGAAAGAAATAGAGTACAGGAGACAAGATGAACTACTTTAATGTTGGGAAAATCGTCAATACACAGGGGTTGCAGGGTGAGATGCGAGTCTTGTCTGTGACGGATTTTGCAGAAGAACGGTTTAAAAAAGGTACTGAGCTGGCTTTGTTTGATGAAAAAGATCAGTTTGTTCAAACAGTGACCATCGCTAGCCACCGTAAACAGAAGAACTTTGACATTATTAAATTCAAAGATATGTACCATATCAACGCTATCGAAAAGTACAAGGGATACAGTCTCAAGGTTGCTGAGGAAGATTTGAATGACCTAGACGATGGTGAATTCTACTATCACGAGATTATCGGTTTGGAAGTCTATGAGGGTGATAACTTGATTGGAACCATCAAAGAAATCCTGCAACCAGGTGCTAATGATGTCTGGGTGGTCAAGCGAAAAGGCAAGCGTGATTTGCTCTTGCCTTATATCCCACCAGTGATTCTCAATGTTGAAATTCCAAATAACCGCGTCGATGTGGAAATCTTAGAAGGGTTAGACGATGAAGATTGATATTTTAACCCTTTTTCCAGAGATGTTTTCTCCGCTAGAGCACTCAATCGTTGGAAAGGCTCGAGAAAAGGGGCTCTTGGATATCCAGTATCATAATTTTCGAGAAAATGCTGAAAAGGCCCGCCATGTCGACGATGAGCCCTACGGAGGCGGTCAGGGGATGTTGCTCCGAGCCCAACCCATTTTCGATGCCTTTGATGCTATTGAAAAGAAAAATCCGCGCGTCATTCTCCTCGATCCTGCTGGAAAGCAGTTTGATCAGGCTTATGCTGAGGATTTGGCTCAAGAGGAAGAGCTAATCTTTATCTGCGGTCACTATGAAGGGTATGATGAGCGTATTAAGACCTTGGTGACAGATGAGATTTCCTTGGGGGATTATGTCTTAACTGGTGGTGAATTGGCAGCCATGACAATGATTGATGCTACGGTACGCCTGATTCCAGAAGTAATTGGCAAGGAGTCTAGCCACCAAGATGATAGTTTTTCTTCAGGCCTTCTTGAATATCCTCAGTACACACGTCCCTATGATTATCGTGGTATGGTCGTGCCAGATGTACTGATGAGTGGACACCATGAGAAGATTCGTCAGTGGCGCCTGTATGAGAGTTTAAAGAAAACCTATGAACGCAGACCGGATTTACTTGAACATTATCAACTGACAGCAGAAGAAGAAAAAATGCTGGCAGAAATCAAAGAAAACAAAGAATAAAGGAGATACCTATGCAAGTAATCAAACGTGATGGAGAAATTGCTGAATTTAATCCAGATAAGATTTACCAAGCTATCTTAAAAGCAGCCCAGACTGTCTATGTATTGACAGATGATTTACGTCAAAACCTTGCACAAGTCACTAAGAAAGTGGTTTTGGATTTGGAAGAGGCCAAGGTGGAACGTGCTACCATTAGCATGATTCAGTCTATGGTTGAACATCGTTTACTGGGTGCAGGTTACATTACCATTGCAGAACACTACATTTCCTATCGTCTACAACGTGACTTGGAAAGAAGTGGTTATGGAGATCATATCGCAGTTCATTTACATTTTGAACAAATTCGCTAAGAAAAAAGAGTGGGATGAAACAACTACATCTCACTCTTTCTTAAATCTATTTTTTTGGGCTGTTTGGACAGTTGAGGGGACAAATCGCAGGCGTTGAATATCGCTTATGCGGATAATACGGGTCACATTTTTGGCAAAATTTTTCACGATAATTTGCTGGCGTTGCTGATCGTATTTGATGATATCACCTGTAAAACTTGCCTCAGACAAGATAAGGTGAACAGCAGTTTGTTTCTGGATAGCCTCTTCAATAGTGTCTGTAAGGGAGTTGCTTTCAGTCTGGTCAGGTTGGTCATGTCCATTTAAAAAATCATGTATTTTATCTAGAACTTGCTGGAATTTATGTCTCATAGTGGCCTCCCTTCTTTTATATCAATATTATATAAAATTTTCCTAAAATCTACAAGATTTTACGAATAAACTAATGAAAGCTAAAAAAGGAGAAGAAAATGGCAGAATTTACATTTGAAATCGAAGAGCACTTGTTGACTCTTTCTGAAAACGAAAAAGGTTGGACTAAGGAAATCAACCGTGTAAGCTTTAATGGTGCCCCTGCAAAGTTTGATATTCGTGCTTGGAGTCCAGACCATACTAAAATGGGCAAAGGGATTACTCTCTCCAATGAAGAATTTCAAACCATGGTGGATGCCTTTAAAGGAAACTAAATTTTCAAAATAAAAGAAAAGGATACTGAGTCATGATAACTCGATATCCTTTTTTAGTTAGCAAAGTAAGCCTGATTTTTAAGGCGTTGAAGTAATGGACGGCTAATAAAACTAATAGCAATAATTTTACCAAGATCTGGAATGATAAAGGGAAGAACTCCCACAACAAGAGCTTTTTCAAATGCCATTCCAGCTAGAAAATGCAAGCTGAGAATCCCGCCGACAAAGACAAGGGCATCACCCAAGAGGTTTGCAAGAAATATATTGACAATCTCGCTCTTGCTGTTGGTTAGAGAGGAAGTAAGTCCAGAGTAAACGAGATAAAACCAAAGATAGCCTGCAGTAGGGCCAACTAAAGCCTGAAAACCAGCTCCACCTCCTGCAAAGACAGGAAGACCGATAGCACCTAGAAGAAGATAGAGTCCAACAGAAAGTACAGCCTCTCTCGGTCTAAAGACAGTAGCAATCAAGCCGATTGCAAAGTTTTGCAGAGTGAAGGGAACAGGTCCAATTGGAAGACTGATTTGTGCCAAAACAGCAATGAGAGCAGCCCCAATAGCAGGGATAGCATAAACGTGAGCTTTTTTCAAAATAGTTAACCTCTTTTCTGATGTATAGTAACTATTATACTCGTAGAGTAATTATTGTCAACCAATTTTTTAAAACAAGGTAACAAAAACTGTAACGGCCGATCTTGCTTACTGGTTAAGGTGGGTAATTGTTTTGTTGATTCTAAAACATCAAAAAAGAAGCAGACACATTTGTATCAGCTTCTTTTGCTTCGATTAACGCATAGTTACAAATTCTTCGGATGCAGTTGGGTGAATCGCCACAGTTGCATCAAAGTCTGCCTTGGTTGCTCCCATTTTGATAGCAACAGCAAATCCTTGAATCATTTCATCAACACCATAGCCAATTCCATGAAGTCCGACAACTTTTTCTTCTGAACCTGCTGTGATCAATTTGAAACGTGTTTCTTGACGGTTGTCAGTGCAAGCAGAGTACATAGACGTAAAGCTTGATTTGTAAACCTTGATTTGGTCTTGACCGTATTCTTTAATAGCTTGCTCTTCTGTCAAACCAACCGTTCCGATAGCAGGGTGTGAAAAGACGACAGTTGGAATAGTTGAGTAGTCCATTTTTGCAGTTGTTTTTCCGTTAAAGAGACGTTCAGATAGGGTACGCCCAGCCTTGATAGCTACTGGAGTCAGTTCTTTCTCGCCCGTTACATCACCTAGAGCATAGATTCCCTCAACAACAGTATTTTGGTATTCATCCACTTGGATAAAGCCACGTTCGTTCAGAGTTACTCCAGCTTTTTCAAGTTGCAAGCTCTTAACGTTTGGACGGCGACCAGTAGCCCAGATAACTTGGCTAGCTGTGTGACTAGTACCATCTTCGAAATGAATGGTAATGCCATCAGTAGTTTTTTCTAACTTGACAGGGACTTTGTGAGTGTGAAGTGGTAAGTTTGTTCTTTCCATTTCCTTGACTAGACCTTCAACGATGTAAGAATCAAAACCACGTAAAGGACGATCACGACGAACAAAGAGGTCTGTCTTGACACCAAAAGTGTGGAGTACGCCAGCCAATTCCACAGCGATATAACCAGCGCCTAGAATAGCAACTGATTCTGGCAATTCTTCCCAAGCAAATACATCATCAGAAGAGCCACCTAGTTCAGCACCAGGAACGTCTGGAATACTTGGATGGGCACCAGTAGCAATCACGATATGTTTAGCACGAATCAGCTCACCATTTACGCTGATAGTGTGAGAATCTACAAATTCAGCATGACCTTCAATCAAGTCTACACCGTTGCGTTTAAAACTGCCATCATAAGAAGAACGTGCGCGATCAATGTAGGCTTCACGATTACGACGTAGGGTTGCAAAGTCAAAGTTAAGATCAGTAGTCTTAAAGCCGTAGTCTTCTCCAAATTGATGGAAAGTCTCAGCGATTTGCGCCCCGTACCACATAATTTTTTTAGGAACGCAGCCGACATTGACACAGGTTCCACCTAATTTCTTTTCCTCAATAACGGCCGCTTTGGCTCCGTGTTCACCAGCACGATTCATGGTAGCAATTCCTCCGCTACCACCACCGATAGCAATGATATCGTATTCTCTCATTTAAAACTCCTTTATACTCTTTTAAATAGTAGAGTGTCATTTTTTGATAGTCATATTCTATCTTTTTTTTGATTTGATTGCAAAAATCTGCTACGTTCAAAAAAAATTAAAGAAAAGGCTTGCAAAAAGAAAAAATAAAGTGTATTATATAACTAGTACAATGATAATAAAAATAAATTCCGAACAATAAGTGAATCCTGAAATGTCATTATTTCGTTCTGAACTGTTATTGTTTATATTTTGTAATTTTTGTATAATATTGTTAAGTACTTTAAATCAAAAAGGAGTTTCATTATGAAAAAGAATCGTAAAGCTAAAAAGTGGCAATTGTATGCAGCAATTGGTGCTGCAAGTGTTGTTGTATTGGGGGCAGGGGGCATTTTGCTCTTTAGACAACCTTCTCAAACTGCTGTAAAAGATGAGCCAACTCATCTTGTTGTTGCTAAAGAAGGAACCGTGGCATCCTCTGTTTTATTATCAGGGACAGTAACGGCAAAAAATGAACAATATGTTTATTTTGATGCTAGTAAGGGAGATTTAGATGAAATCCTTGTTTCTGTGGGGGATAAGGTTAGTGAAGGGCAGGCTTTAGTCAAGTACAGTAGTTCAGAAGCCCAGGCGGCCTATGATTCAGCTAGTCGAGCAGTTGCGAAGGCAGATCGTCATATCAATGAACTCAATCAAGCACGGAATGAAGCCGCTTCAGCTCCGGCTCCACAGTTGCCAACACCAGCAGGAGCCGAAGGAGCTGCGGCACAAACTCCAGCTCCAGTCGCAGGAAATTCAGTATCCTCTATTGATGCTCAATTGGGTGATGCCCGTGATGCCCGTGCAGATGCAGCGGCACAATTAAGCAAGGCTCAAAGTCAGTTGGATGCAATGACGGTTCTCAGTACCCTAGAGGGAACTGTGGTCGAAGTCAATCGTAACGTTTCCAAATCTCCAACAGGAGCAAGCCAAGTGGTAGTTCATGTCGTAAGCAATGAAAACTTGCAAGTTAAGGGTGAACTATCTGAATATAACCTTGCTAACTTATCTGTCGGTCAAGAAGTAACCTTTACTTCTAAAGTTTACCAAGATAAGAGCTGGACAGGTAAGATTAGCTATATCTCTGACTACCCTAAAAATAATGGCGAAGCAGCAAGTGCAGCGGCTGCAGCAGCAGCTGGTAATTCTGGCTCTAAATATCCATATACCATTGATGTTACGAGTGAAATTGGTGATTTGAAACAAGGATTTTCAGTAAGCGTTGAGGTCAAGAATAAGAGTAAAGCCATTTTGGTTCCTCTAACAAGTGTTGTGACTGAAAATGATAAGAACTATGTCTGGGTGCTTGACGAGCAGAAAAAGGCTAAGAAAGTGGAAGTTGGTTTGGGCAATGCTGATGCAGACAACCAAGAAATCACTTCAGGTCTGACAAATGGAGTCAAGGTCATCAGTAACCCAACGTCTTCTCTAGAGGAAGGAAAAGAGGTGAAGGCTGATGAAGAAACTAATTAGTCTAAAAAATATCTGCAGAAGTTACCGTAATGGTGACCAAGAACTGCAGGTTCTCAAAAATATCAACCTAGAAGTGAATGAGGGTGAGTTTGTTGCCATCATGGGACCCTCTGGGTCTGGTAAGTCCACTCTAATGAATACGATTGGGATGTTGGATACACCAACCAGTGGAGAGTATTATCTTGAAGGCCAAGAAGTGGCGGGACTAGGTGAAAAACAACTAGCCAAGGTCCGTAACCAACAAATCGGATTTGTCTTTCAGCAGTTTTTTCTTCTATCTAAACTTAACGCTCTGCAAAACGTAGAATTGCCCTTGATTTACGCGGGAGTTTCGGCTTCAAAACGTCGCAAGTTAGCTGAGGAGTATTTAGACAAGGTTGAATTGACAGAACGTAGTCATCATTTGCCTTCGGAATTATCTGGTGGTCAAAAGCAACGTGTAGCTATCGCGCGTGCCTTGGTAAACAATCCTTCTATTATCCTAGCGGACGAACCGACAGGAGCCTTGGATACCAAAACAGGTAACCAAATCATGCAATTATTAGTTGAACTGAATAATGAAGGAAAAACCATTATCATGGTAACGCATGAGCCTGAAATCGCTGCTTATGCTAAACGCCAGATTGTCATTCGAGATGGAGTTATTTCATCTGATAGTGCTCAGTTAGAAAAGGAGGAAAACTAAGATGCAGAATCTGAAATTTGCCTTTTCATCTATCATGGCCCACAAGATGCGCTCTTTTCTTACTATGATAGGGATTATCATTGGTGTGTCATCGGTTGTTGTGATTATGGCTCTGGGAGATTCTATGTCTCGTCAGGTCAATAAAAATATGACCAAGTCACAGAAGAATATCCATGTCTTTTTCTCGCCTATCAAAAGCAAAGATGGTTCTTTTACCCAAAAGCAATCAGCATTGACAGTTTCTGGGAAAGAAGAGGAGGTTCCTGTTGAGCCACCAAAACCACAAGAATCCTGGGTCAGGGAGGCGGCTAAACTCAAAGGGGTGGACAGTTACTATGTAACCAACTCAACAAATACCACCCTGTCTTATAAAGATAAAAAAGTGGAGCGCGCTAGCTTGACAGGTGGGAATATTACCTACATGAAGGCAGTTGAAAATGAAATTGTTGCAGGAAGAAGTCTCATAGCTCAGGATTATAAAGATGTGGCCAGTGTCATTTTACTAGACCAAGAACTTGCTAATAGCCTGTTTGGATCTGCTCAAGAAGCTGTTAATCAGGTTATAGATGTTGGTGGCTTTAGCTATCGTGTCATTGGTGTCTATACCAGCGATGAGGCTAAGACTGCCAAGACTTTTGGTATTGGTGGACTTCCAATTACGACTAATATTTCTCTTGCCAACAACTTCAATATGGATGAGATTTCTGATATTGTCTTCCGGGTTAATGATACCAGTTTGACACCAACTGTGGGACCAGAATTAGCTAGAAAATTGACCGAGATTGCTGGTCTTCAGCAAGGGGAGTATCAGGTGTCAGATGCGACTGCAGCCTTCCAAGAAGTACAACAATTGTTCGGCTTTATAACTACGATTATTAGTGCCATTGCAGGAATTTCCCTTTTTGTTGGGGGGACTGGTGTTATGAACATCATGCTGGTTTCTGTGACAGAGCGTACTCGTGAGATTGGTCTCCGTAAGGCTTTGGGTGCGACACGTGCCAATATTTTAATCCAGTTTTTGATTGAATCCATGATTTTGACCTTGCTTGGTGGAGTTATTGGTCTAACCATTGCGACAGGCTTAACAGCTATAGCTGGTCTACTTTTGCAAGGATTGATAGCGGGTATAGAAGTGGGAGTATCAATCCCAGTTGCCCTATTTAGTCTTGCAGTTTCGGCTAGTGTTGGTATGATTTTTGGAGTCTTGCCAGCCAACAAGGCATCGAAACTTGATCCAATCGAAGCCCTTCGTTATGAATAGAATAAACAAGATGGACACTCGTCTATCTTGTTTTTATATAGATTTCCCTATCGAAAATTCTTAAAAATGTGATATAATGAAGTGTTAGAAAAACAGGTTTCATTAGCCTGGAAAGGAAATATTATGTCTGAAAAGAATTTTTATATTACAACGCCGATTTACTATCCATCTGGTAAACTTCATATCGGATCTGCCTACACAACCATCGCCTGTGATGTCTTAGCGCGTTACAAACGCCTGATGGGTTACGATGTTTTTTATCTTACAGGTCTTGATGAGCACGGTCAGAAAATCCAGCAGAAAGCAGAAGAAGCTGGCATCACACCTCAAGCTTATGTTGATGGGATGGCAGTTGGAGTTAAAGAACTCTGGCAATTACTCGATATCTCATACGATAAATTTATCCGTACAACTGATGACTACCATGAAAAAGTTGTCGCACAGGTCTTTGAGCGCTTGCTTGCTCAAGATGACATCTATTTGGGTGAATACTCTGGCTGGTATTCAGTCTCAGATGAGGAATTCTTTACAGAAAGCCAGCTTGCGGAAGTATTCCGTGACGAATCTGGAAATGTAACGGGCGGTATCGCACCATCAGGTCACGAGGTTGAATGGGTTTCAGAAGAGTCTTATTTCCTTCGCCTCAGCAAATACCAAGATCGTTTGGTAGAATTCTTTAAATCTCATCCTGAGTTTATCACCCCTGATGGTCGTCTTAATGAAATGCTGCGCAACTTTATCGAGCCAGGTTTAGAGGATTTGGCTGTTTCTCGTACAACCTTTACATGGGGTGTTCCAGTCCCATCAAATCCAAAACACGTTGTCTACGTTTGGATTGATGCCCTTCTTAACTATGCGACAGCTCTTGGCTACGGTCAAGACGAACATGGTAACTTTGACAAGTTCTGGAATGGCACAGTCTTCCACATGGTAGGAAAAGACATCCTTCGATTCCACTCAATCTACTGGCCAATCCTTCTTATGATGTTAGATATCAAATTGCCAGATCGTTTGATCGCTCACGGTTGGTTCGTCATGAAAGACGGTAAAATGTCTAAATCTAAAGGGAATGTGGTTTACCCTGAAATGTTGGTAGAGCGTTATGGACTAGATCCACTTCGTTACTACCTCATGCGTAGCCTTCCAGTTGGTTCAGATGGAACCTTCACTCCAGAAGACTATGTAGGCCGTATCAACTACGAATTGGCCAATGACCTTGGAAACCTTCTCAACCGTACGGTTTCCATGATTAACAAATATTTTGATGGTCAAGTCCCTGCATATGTAGAAGGCGTGACTGAATTTGACAATGCCCTTGCTGACATTGCAGAACAATCAATCGCTGACTACCATACACATATGGAAGCAGTTGACTACCCACGTGCGCTTGAAGCAGTCTGGACCCTCATCTCACGTACTAACAAATACATAGACGAGACAGCTCCATGGGTCTTGGCTAAGGATGAAGCACTCCGTGACCAATTGGCAAGTGTCATGAGTCACTTGGCAGCCAGCCTTCGTGTTGTAGCTCACTTGATTGAACCGTTTATGATGGAAACCAGTCGTGCAGTCTTGACTCAACTGGGTCTAGCAGAAGTTTCTAGCCTTGAAAACTTGAACTTGGCTGATTTCCCTGCAGATGTGACTGTAGTTGCCAAAGGAACACCAATCTTCCCACGTCTGGATATGGAAGAAGAAATTGCCTATATCAAAGAACAAATGGAAGGTAATAAACCAGCCGTTGAAAAAGAATGGAACCCAGACGAAGTCGAACTCAAACTAAACAAGGAAGAAATCAAGTTTGAAGACTTTGATAAGGTGGAAATCCGTGTCGCAGAAGTCAAAGAAGTGTCTAAAGTAGAAGGTTCAGATAAGTTGCTCCAATTCCGCTTGGATGCTGGTGATGGTCAAGACCGTCAAATCCTCTCAGGAATTGCAAAATACTATCCAAATGAACAAGAATTGGTCGGCAAGAAAGTTCAAATCGTTGCCAATCTCAAACCTCGTAAGATGATGAAGAAATATGTCAGTCAAGGTATGATCCTATCAGCTGAACATGATGGAAAATTAACCCTTCTCACAGTTGACTCAGCTGTACCGAATGGAAGTGTGATTGGGTAAAAGTATACAGGACTAGTTCATGCTAGTTCTGTTTTTTATTTAACTATTATGCTTTACAAACTAGTGTGAAAGTGGTATATTATAGATGAAGTCACTAGTAGGTATTACCAAATAGATTAGAAGGGAGAAGGGATGAAAGAAACTCAACTATTAAAAGGTGTTCTTGAAGGTTGTGTCTTGGATATGATTGGTCAAAAAGAGCGATATGGTTATGAGTTGGTTCAGACTTTGCGAGAGGCTGGATTTGATACTATCGTTCCAGGAACTATTTATCCTTTGTTGCAAAAGTTAGAAAAAAATCAATGGATAAGAGGCGACATGCGCCCGTCGCCAGATGGTCCAGATCGGAAGTATTTTTCGTTAACGAAAGAAGGAGAAGATCGTGTCTCGGTCTTTTGGCAACAATGGGACGATTTGAGTCAAAAAGTAGAAGGAATTAAGAATGGAGGGTAAACCATGAAGAAAATGAAGTATTATGAAGAAACAAGCGCTTTGCTACATGAGTTTTCTGAGGAGAATCAAAAGTATTTTGAGGAACTGTGGGATAGTTTTAATCTTGCTGGATTTCTCTATGATGAGGACTACCTCAGAGAGCAGATCTATTTGATGATGTTAGATTTCTCAGAAGCAGAACGAGACGGAATGAGTGCAGAGGATTATCTAGGTAAGAATCCTAAAAAATTAATGAAAGAGATGCTCAAGGAAGCACCTCGCAGTTCTATCAAGGAGTCCCTTTTGACGCCAATTCTTGTCCTAGCGGTATTACGTTATTATCAACTACTAAGTGATTTTTCTAAAGGTTCTCTCTTAACAGTCAATTTGCTCACATTTTTAGGGCAACTTCTTCTTTTTCTGATTGGATTTGGACTTGTGGCCACAATCTTACGTTGGGGGCTAGTCCAAGATTCTCCTAAGATGAAAATTGGCACTTATATTGTCGTTGGAATTCTTGTTCTGCTAGTCGTTCTAGGATATGTAGGAATGGGAAGTTTCATACAAGAAGGAGCCTTTTATCTTCCTGCTCCCTGGGATAGTTTCCTTGTTTTTACGCTTTCTCTAGTCATCAGTATTTGGAATTGGAAAGAAGCGGTCTTTCGTCCCTTTGTCAGTATGATTGTTGCCCATCTTGTGGTAGGTTCTCTGCTTCGTTACTATAAGTGGATGGGAATTTCAAATGTTTTCCTTACAAAATTCATTCCTTTAGCTGTTCTTTTTATTGGTATTTTTCTCTTGTTCCGTGGGTTTAAGAAGATAAAATGGAGTGAAATATAGTCAAAAAGCCGTTGCAAAGCGGTTTTTTGTTATAATGAAGGGAAGAATGTTAGAAATTAAAGGAGACAAATTTGATGAGATACATAACTCTTGGTCAAGATGACAAAGAATTATCAGAAATTGTTCTCGGAATGATGAGAATAGAAGATAAGTCTGTAAAAGAAGTTGAAGAGCTTGTAGAAACAGCACTGTCTGTTGGAATCAATGCTTTCGACTTGGCTGATATATATGGTCGTGGTCGTTGTGAAGAACTATTAGGTCTTGTCCTAAAAAATCGTCCAGATTTAAGAGAAGAGATGTGGATTCAGTCAAAATGTGGCATTCGCATTGAAGAATTTACCTATTTTGATTTTTCTAAGGACTATATTATAAAATCAGTTGACGGAATTTTGCAAAGATTGAAGATAGATCATCTAGATAGCTTGCTCCTTCATCGACCAGATGCTTTGATGGAATCTGACCAAGTAGCAGAAGCCTTTGATCTCCTTTATAAACAAGGTAAGGTTCGAAATTTTGGAGTTTCTAATCAAAATCCTATGATGATGGAGTTACTTAAAAAAGATGTCAAGCAGCCGTTAGCTGTTAATCAGCTACAATTGAGTGCGGCTTTTACTCCAGGATTCGAATCAGGTTTTCATGTTAATATGGAAGATAGTCAAGCAGCTATGCGAGATGGCAGCATTTTTGAATATTGCAAATTACACGATGTGGTTATTCAAGCATGGTCTGTCTTACAATTTGGGTATTTTAAAGGGAATTTTGTTGGAAATGAGAAATTTCAAGCTTTAAATCAAGTACTTGATCGTTTAGCTACTAAATATGGAGTAACCTCTTCAACTATTGCTATTTCTTGGATATTGCGTTATCCAGCAAAAATGCAGGCAGTCGTAGGTACAACAAATCCTAAGCACTTGAGAGAAGTTAGCCAAGCGGCAAACTTTAGCTTAACAAGAAAAGAATGGTATGAAATTTATCTTGCAGCAGGGAATAATTTGCCGTAAGTAGAAGCAGATTTAAATAAATCACAGTCAAAAAAGCCGTTTCAAAGCGGTTTTTTTGTTATAATGAAGGGGAGAATTATTGATATTAAAGGAGAAAAACATGACATTTGAAGAAATTCTACCTGGGTTAAAGGCTAAGAAAAAATATGTACGAACTGGTTGGGGAGGTGCTGAAAACTATGTCCAACTTTTTGACACCATTGAACAAAACGGGGTTGCACTTGAAGTAACACCTTATTTCCTAATCAACGTTTCCGGGGAGGGAGAAGGCTTTTCCATGTGGAGTCCGACACCTTGTGATGTTTTGGCGACAGATTGGGTAGAAGTGAATGACTAAACGTGTATTGATTACGGGAGTGAGTTCAGGAATCGGCCTAGCACAAGCTCGCCTCTTTTTAGAGAATGGCTTTCAAGTTTATGGAGTTGACCAAGGTGAAAATCCACTCTTAGAGGGTGATTTCCACTTTTTTCAGAGAGATTTGACCTTGGACTTGGAGCCTATTTTTGACTGGTGTCCTCAGGTAGATATTTTGTGCAATACTGCCGGAGTTTTGGATGATTACAAACCACTGTTGGAACAATCAGCGCAGGAAATTCAAGAGATTTTTGAAATCAACTACGTTACTCCAGTAGAGTTGACTCGCTATTATTTGACCAAAATGTTGGAGAATAAAAAAGGATTCATTATCAATATGTGTTCCATTGCTTCAAATCTAGCAGGAGGTGGTGGTCACGCCTATACTTCATCTAAGCATGCCTTGGCTGGATTTACCAAGCAGTTGGCTCTAGACTATGCTGAAACTGGGATTCAGGTCTTTGGTATCGCTCCAGGAGCAGTCAAGACAGCTATGACAGCTGACGACTTTGAACCAGGTGGCTTAGCAGACTGGGTGGCGAGTGAAACACCAATCAAGCGCTGGATTGAGCCAGAGGAAATAGCAGAGATTAGCCTTTTCTTAGCAAGTGGGAAAGCGAGTGCCATGCAAGGACAAATTCTGACAATAGATGGCGGATGGTCTTTGAAGTAGGAGGAGTTGGATGGATATTCAAGAGATCACAGAAGAAAATGCATCGCCGTTAGTCTTGAAGGTTAAGTCTGAATTATTAGGATTTCCAGAATTGGACAAGACCTTCTATATGAATTGGAAGGTGAATGATGAGAAACCAACTTGCTCTTAGTGGAGAAAAAATTCTTGAAAAAGTTTACCCACAACTATTTCACCACATTGGAATGATTCGTGGGGAATACTTGTTGAGAGAGCTCAACCAAAACATCATATTAGCAAGTTGTCAGCAATTTGTAAAAGATTATCTAGATATTATCTGTTCCTTGTACTCAGGTGAGGAGATCTGGTATCGTTTTTCTGAATTAACGAATACAGAAGCCAATTGTTTAGAGGGAACTAAAGAGTTTTTTGACGAAGGGCATCCCTTATTTGGATATAGAGGAACTAGGCGTTTACTGGCGTGTCCGAATGAATTTCAGGCTGAAGCAAATGTCGTTACAGAAGTTTATCAAAACAATCCCAATCTGTCTGTTATTTTTCCTTTTGTCAATGATGCTGAGCAGTTAAAGCAAGCTATCACAGTATTGCGTCAGCATGGTTTTACTGGGAAAATTGGCACTATGATTGAATTACCGTCAGCGTATTTTGACTTAGACAGCATACTGGAAACGGGTATTTCAAAGATTGTAGTTGGAATGAATGATTTGACTTCTTTTGTTTTTGCGACTGTGAGAAACAGTCAATGGCATGATATGGAAAGTCCAATAATGTTAGATATGTTGAGACAGATGCAGGATAAAGCAAGGATGAAAAAGATTGATTTTGCTGTAGCAGGCTATCTGAATACTTCTTTCATAAAAAAAATGAATCAGATGGGTATCGAATGCATCCTCCATTACAGCTCTATTCCAGAGATTTTTGATTTAGAAATTGACCATCCAGACCATCTTAAACACATAAAAGAAGAAAGTAAAAAATTACAAAGGAGCACCCATGACACAGCAAGAAATGTGGAATGCATACAAGGAAATCAATCCTTCTATCGGAGATGAAATCGATGCCTGGGCTTTTGGAGTAGATGCCGATTTCTTGGCAGATTTAGTTCTAAGAGGTGAAAAGACAGCAACCGCTTCAGCCTATGACCTTTATGCAATTGATGATGAATCCCTTCCGCGAGAAGGAACCTTTGACATCATTTTAGACAGTCAAAATCAAGCTGTCTGCATTATCGAAATTACAAAGGTTTCTGTTGAACCCTTCAATCAAGTTTCTGCTGACCATGCCTTTAAGGAAGGAGAAGGTGACAAAACCCTAGCCTATTGGCATCAGGTTCATGAGGATTGTTTCGCTGAGTGGCTGAGAGAGGCAGGACTAACTTTTACGCCTGACAGTAAGGTTGTTTTAGAAGAATTACGCAAGGTCTACCCACTGTAGGCTATTAGAAGGAAGAAAGTTTTGTAAATCATCGTCCAATCCTTTTTTCTTAAGCAAAACATGATATAATAAGTTTGTTTGAAGAAGAGCTCTAGCTCTTAAACTTAGATAGGAGAAAACTATGCAAGCAGTTGAACATTTTATTAAGCAATTTGTTCCTGAACATTATGATTTATTTTTAGACTTGAGTCGTGAGACCAAGACTTTTTCAGGGAAAGTGACTATCACTGGTCAAGCACAGAGTGACCGTATTTCCCTCCACCAAAAAGACTTGGAAATCGCCACTGTAGAAGTTGCAGGTCAAGCTCGCCCATTTACAGTTGACCATGACAATGAAGCCCTTCATATTGAACTTGCTGAAGCAGGTCAAGTTGAAGTGGTTATCGCTTTCTCAGGAAGAATTACAGACAACATGACAGGGATTTACCCATCTTACTACACAGTTGATGGAGTCAAGAAGGAAGTTTTGTCTACTCAATTTGAGAGCCATTTTGCACGCGAAGCTTTCCCATGTGTGGATGAGCCAGAAGCCAAAGCAACTTTTGATCTTGCTCTACGTTTTGACCAAGCAGAAGGTGAGTTAGCCTTGTCTAACATGCCAGAAATCGAAGTGGAAAACCGTAAGGAAACAGGTATCTGGAAGTTTGAGACAACACCTCGCATGTCTTCTTACTTGTTAGCCTTTGTCGCCGGTGATTTGCAAGGTGTGACCACTAAAACTAAAAATGGGACCCTTGTAGGTGTTTACTCAACCAAAGCTCACCCACTTTCTAACCTTGATTTCTCTTTGGATATTGCCGTTCGCTCCATCGAGTTTTACGAAGATTACTATGGAGTTAAGTACCCAATCCCTCAATCTCTCCATATCGCCCTTCCTGACTTCTCAGCTGGTGCTATGGAAAACTGGGGTCTTGTGACCTACCGTGAAGTTTACTTGGTTGTGGATGAGAACTCAACATTTGCTAGCCGTCAACAAGTTGCCCTTGTTGTGGCCCATGAATTGGCTCACCAATGGTTTGGGAACCTCGTTACTATGAAATGGTGGGATGACCTTTGGCTCAATGAAAGCTTCGCTAACATGATGGAGTACGTCTGTGTGGATGCCATTGAGCCAAGCTGGAATATTTTTGAAGACTTCCAAACAGGTGGAGTGCCTCACGCTCTTGAACGCGATGCGACTGATGGTGTTCAGTCTGTCCACGTCGAAGTTAAACATCCAGATGAAATCAATACGCTCTTTGACGGAGCTATCGTCTATGCCAAAGGAAGTCGCCTCATGCACATGCTTCGTCGTTGGCTCGGCGATGCTGATTTTGCTAAAGGTTTGCATGCCTACTTTGAAAAACATCAATATGGAAATACCATCGGTCGTGACCTTTGGAATGCCCTTGGTCAAGCATCAGGCCGTGATGTTGCAGCCTTTATGGATTCTTGGTTGGAACAGCCTGGTTACCCAGTTCTCACTGTCAAAGTTGAAAATGATGTCTTGAAGATTTCACAAAAACAATTCTTCATCGGTGAGCACGAAGATAAGAACCGTCTCTGGGTGGTGCCACTCAATAGTAACTGGAAAGGACTACCAGATACTCTCGAAACTGAAAGCATCGAAATTCCTGGCTATGCTGCGCTTCTAGCTGAAAATGAAGGAGCTCTTCGTCTCAACACTGAAAATACAGCCCACTATATTACAGACTATCAAGGAGACTTGTTAGAAGCTGTTCTTGCTGACCTAGTTGAGCTTGATAACACAAGTAAACTGCAGATCGTTCAAGAACGTCGTTTGCTTGCTGAAGCAGGGCACATTTCTTATGCAGACTTGCTTCCAGTCCTTGATAAACTTGCTAAAGAAGAATCTTACCTTGTCGTTTCAGCTGTTTCTCAAGTAATTTCTGCCCTTGAGCGCTTTATCGATGAAGGAACAGAAGCTGAAAGAGCCTTCAAAGCTTTGGTTGCTAAATTGGCTCGTCACAACTATGACCGTCTTGGTTTTGAAGCTAAAGATGGTGAATCAGATGAGGATGAATTGGTTCGTCAGTTGGCTGTTTCTATGATGATTCGCTCAAATGATGCAGAAGCTAGCCAAGTCGCTAGCCAAATCTTCGCGGCTCACAAGGAGAATCTTGCAGGACTTCCAGCAGCTATTCGCTCACAAGTTCTGATCAATGAGATGAAACATCATGAGACTAAAGACTTGTTAGCACTTTATCTTGATACTTATACTCACGCAACAGATGCTGTCTTTAAACGCCAGTTGGCAGCAGCTCTTGCATACAGTACAGATGCGGATAATATCCAAAACTTGATTGCTGCTTGGAAGGACAAATTTGTGGTCAAACCACAAGACTTGTCTGCTTGGTACTTCCAGTTCTTAAGCCATCAAGCAACTCAGGAAACAGCATGGTCTTGGGCTCGTGAAAACTGGGCTTGGATTAAGGCAGCCCTTGGAGGAGATATGAGCTTTGATAGTTTTGTTATCCTTCCAGCGCATGTATTTAAGACTCAGCAACGCTTGGCGGAATACAAGGAATTCTTTGAACCACAACTTTCTGACCTTGCTCTTAGCCGTAACATCGGTATGGGAATCAAGGAAATTGCAGCGCGTGTTGACTTGATTAACCGTGAAAAAGCTGCAGTCGAAGCAGTTGTTCTTCAATACGGAACTAAATAATTAAGACAAAAATAAAAAGAAAACTCAGCTATCTCATGTAAAATGTAGAGAGTTGAGTTTTTTTTAAGGCAAATTTGGTATAATGGTTTTAATAAGGAGGAGTTTCTCATGATAAAAATCTTATTGGTTGAGGATGACCTAGGTCTGTCAAATTCAGTATTTGACTTTTTAGACGATTTTGCGAATGTTATGCAGGTATTTGATGGGGAAGAAGGTCTCTACGAAGCTGAGAGTGGAGTCTATGATTTGATTTTGCTCGATTTGATGTTGCCTGAAAAAAATGGCTTCCAAGTCTTGAAAGAATTGCGTGAAAAAGGAATTACGACACCAGTTCTGATCATGACTGCCAAGGAAAGTTTGGATGACAAGGGACATGGATTTGAATTGGGAGCAGATGATTATCTGACTAAACCTTTCTACCTAGAAGAACTCAAAATGCGGATTCAAGCCCTTCTCAAACGTTCAGGTAAATTTAATGAAAACACCTTATCTTATGGAAATATTGTAGTTAATTTGTCAACAAATACCGTTAAGGTTGAAGATACTCCTGTCGAATTGCTGGGCAAAGAGTTTGATTTATTAGTTTATTTCCTGCAAAATCAAAATGTTATTTTGCCCAAGACTCAGATTTTTGATCGTTTATGGGGATTTGATAGTGATACAACGATTTCGGTTGTCGAAGTCTATGTTTCAAAAGTCCGTAAGAAATTAAAAGGAACCACTTTTGCAGAGAATTTGCAAACCTTGCGCAGTGTTGGGTATATTTTAAAAGATGTTCAGTAAACTAAAAAAAACATGGTATGCGGATGACTTTAGTTATTTTATCCGCAACTTTGGTGTCTTCACTCTGATTTTCTCCACCATGACCTTGATTATTTTACAGGTCATGCACTCGAGTCTCTATACTTCGGTGGATGATACGCTCCATGGTTTGAGTAACAATCCTCAGGCAGTTATTCAGCTGGCAGTAAATAGGGCAACAGAAGAGATTAAAGATTTAGAGAATGCCGCTACAGATACTAGCAAGGCTGAGGTAAAACCCAATGTAAGCTCCAATACGGAGGTTATTCTTTTTGATAAGAATTTTACCCAGCTCCTTTCTGGAAATCGATTTTTGGGCTTGGATAAGATTAAGTTAGAGAAGAAAGAACTAGGCCATATCTATCAGATTCAGGTTTTTAATAGTTATGGACAGGAAGAAATCTATCGCATGATATTGATGGAAACCAATATTAGTTCGGTTTCAACCAATATCAAGTATGCGGCTGTCTTGATTAATACCAGTCAGTTGGAGCAGGCCAGTCAAAAGCATGAGCAATTGATTGTGGTTGTGATGGCAAGTTTCTGGATTCTGTCTTTAGTTGCCAGTCTCTATCTAGCTAGGGTCAGTGTTCGGCCCCTGCTTGAGAGCATGCAGAAGCAACAGTCCTTTGTGGAAAATGCCAGTCATGAGTTACGAACTCCACTTGCAGTTTTGCAAAATCGCTTAGAGACTCTTTTTCGTAAGCCGGAAGCTACCATTATGGATGTGAGTGAAAGCATTGCATCGAGTTTGGAAGAAGTCCGAAATATGCGTTTTTTGACGACGAACTTGTTGAATTTGGCTCGTAGAGATGATGGGATTAAGCCGGAACTTGCAGAAGTTCCAACCAGTTTTTTCAATACGACTTTCACAAACTATGAGATGATTGCTTCGGAAAATGACCGTGTCTTCCGTTTTGAAAATCGCATCCATCGAACGATCGTCACAGATCAGCTTCTTTTAAAACAACTGATGACCATCCTATTTGATAATGCCATCAAATATACAGAGGAGGATGGTGAAATTGATTTTATGATTTCAGCGACCGATCGAAATCTGTATTTACTTGTTTCTGATAACGGAGTTGGTATTTCCGCAGAAGATAAGAAGAAAATTTTTGACCGTTTTTATCGAGTAGACAAGGCTAGAACCCGTCAAAAAGGTGGTTTTGGTTTAGGATTATCTCTGGCCAAGCAAATTGTAGATGCCTTAAAAGGAACCATTACTGTGAAAGATAATAAACCCAAGGGAACAATCTTTGAAGTGAAAATAGCCATCCACACACCATCTAAAAAGAAAAAATAAAAATATCGCTCCAGATGGGGCGATATTTTGGATTTATCTTCTACGTTTTCGTTTGATAATAGAGCGTTGGACTTTTAAAACAAGTAAGCTGGATCCGATTGCTGCAGCAAAGGCAAGAGCAGTTGATAATTTTAATGCTAAAAAGATAAAACTAAAGATAGCAATACAGATACAAAAAACAGCGATATTAACAAAAAATAGGATTTCCTTGAGATTGGCATCAGACTGCGCTTCAGGTGTATAATCTTGATAGCGAGGAACCTGCTGGTTTAACTCTTCTTGATAGTCTACCTCATAGGATTGTAATTTTCTTACGGGCATTATTCTCTCCTTAACAGTACATACCTATTTTATCATTTTTTCAGCAGAGAATTATTACAGAAAGGTTACAAAAAGAATAAAGTACCTTTTCATTTTTAAAGAATGGCTGATTTTCCAGAAATATGGTATAATTTTTCTTATGGAAAAGATTATCATTACAGCAACTGCTGAAAGTATTGAACAAGTTAAACAACTGCTCGAAGCTGGCGTAGACCGTATCTATGTCGGTGAGAAAGATTTTGGCCTTCGTCTGCCAACGACCTTTAGTTATGACCAATTGCGTGAAATCGCTAAGTTGGTTCATGATGCTGGTAAGGAATTGATCGTTGCGGTTAATGCTCTCATGCACCAAGACATGATGGATCGTATCAAGCCATTCCTTGATTTCTTGGAAGAAATCAAGACAGACTACATTACGATTGGGGATGCAGGTGTCTTTTACGTTGTCAACCGCGATGGTTATTCCTTTAAGACCATCTATGATGCTTCAACTATGGTGACAAGCAGTCGCCAGATTAACTTCTGGGGACAAAAGGCTGGCGCATCTGAGGCTGTTTTGGCGCGTGAAATTCCATCTGCTGAACTCTTCAAAATGCCAGAGATTTTGGAAATTCCTGCTGAAGTTTTGGTTTACGGAGCTAGCGTTATTCACCATTCTAAGCGTCCTCTCTTGCAAAACTATTATAACTTTACACATATCGATGACGAAAAGACGCGCAAGCGTGACCTCTTCTTGGCTGAGCCAAGTGACCCAGAGAGCCACTATTCCATTTTTGAAGACAATCATGGGACCCACATCTTTGCCAACAATGACCTTGATTTGATGACCAAATTGACAGAATTGGTGGAACATGGCTTTACTCACTGGAAACTAGAAGGTCTCTATACACCTGGTCAGAACTTTGTTGAGATTGCAAAACTCTTTATCCAAGCGCGTAGCTTGATTCAAGAGGGTAACTTTAGCCATGACCAAGCCTTCTTGCTGGATGAAGAAGTTCGTAAACTTCACCCTAAAAACCGTTTCCTTGATACAGGATTTTATGACTACGATCCTGACATGGTTAAATAAAGTAAATGATTCGTTGAGAGAAGGAAGATGCAAACATTTCTTCTCTCAATTTTTCTTATTCTCCAATATTTTCAAAGAATTAGTAGGCTAGGATGCTCTGTTTGCTGGAATTTTTAATACAAGTAACCTTCTCGAGTTTGAAAATTATCCCATGTTTGCAGGTGCCAAATGGCCCTTTTTTTGGTATAATTTTTTATAATGAAAACGATTGGTAATCGCTATGTTGTGGTGGATTTAGAGGCAACTAGCACAGGTAGTAAGGCTAAAATTATCCAAGTGGGAATTGTCGTGATTGAGGATGGAAAAATCGTCGATCACTATACGACAGATGTCAATCCACATGAACCCTTGGATGCTCATATAAAAGAACTGACAGGATTGACAGACCAACGTCTGGCGCAAGCACCTGATTTTTCGCAAGTTGCTAGAAAAATCTTTGACTTGGTGGAGGATGGGATTTTTGTAGCCCATAATGTTCAGTTTGATGCCAATCTCTTGGCGGAAAATTTATTTTTTGAAGGCTATGAACTAAGAAATCCTCGTGTTGACACGGTCGAATTGGCTCAGGTCTTTTTTCCTAAACTGGAAAAATATAGTTTGCCGATATTGTGTCGAGAATTAGGAATTCCTCTAAAACACGCTCACACAGCCCTTTCAGATGCCCAAGCTACTGCGGAATTACTCTTATTTCTACGAAAAAAGATGGCCCAGCTTCCTAAAGGACTCTTGGAACGCTTGCTGGAAATGGCTGATGACCTCCTATACGAGTCCTACCTGGTTATTGAAGAAATTTATCGCAGCCAATCTATCCTGAGTTCACTAGACTTGGTCGAAGTTCAAGGACTATATTTCAAGAAACTTGCAGCTCCCAATGAGCCACGAAAACTATCTCAAGATTTTTCTAAAAATATTTCTCTATTGAATCTTGAAGTGAGGGAGGAGCAAGAAAGTTTTGCTAAAGAGGTTGGCTTGCTATTGAAAGATGAGCCTGTCTCATTAATTCAAGCACCGACAGGGATTGGGAAAACCTATGGCTATCTCTTGCCCGCTTTATCTCAAATGAAAGAGCGACAAATTGTCCTTAGTGTTCCGACAAAGATTCTTCAAAATCAAATCATGGAAGAAGAAGGTAAACGTCTCAATGAAGTGTTCCATATAGATATTCATAGTTTAAAGGGACCACACAATTATCTGAAGTTGGATGCCTTTTATCGTTCCTTGCAGGAAAATGATGAAAATCGCTTATTTAGACGCTTTAAAATGCAACTCTTGGTCTGGCTGACAGAGACAGAGACAGGAGATTTGGATGAAATCGGGCAACTTTACCGTTACCAACATTTTCTAGCAGGCCTTCGTCATGACGGGAATTTATCATCCCAGAGCTTATTTGTGACGGAAGATTTCTGGAAACGTAGTCAAGAAAATGCACAAACCTGCAAGCTTTTAGTAACCAATCATGCCTATCTTGTAACCAGACTTGAAGATAATCCTGAATTTGTCAGTGACCGTTTATTGATTATTGATGAAGTCCAAAAAGTTTTGTTGGCCCTAGAAAATCTGCTTCAACAGACTCACGATATCCAGTCTATTATCGATTTGCTTGATAAGGCTTTGCTGGACGAGAAAAATAAGGTCCAGCAACGAATACTAGAAAGTATTCGCTTTGAGTGCCTCTACTTGATTGAACAATTTCAGTCTGGGAAATCTAAGAAAAATATCTTAGATTCTCTTGCCAATCTACACCAGTATTTTTCAGAATTAGAAGTAGAAGGCTTTGAGGATTTGGTTCGCTATTTTACAGCTGAACGAGATTACTGGCTTGAAGCAACTGAAACGAGTCAAAAGAAAATTCAGATTTCTTCTACGAAATCAGGACGTATTCTTCTGTCCTCTTTAGTACCTAATTCATGCCAAGTCTTGGGTGTATCGGCTACTCTTGAGATTAGTCAGAGAGTTTCTTTGGCCGACCTTTTAGGCTATCCTGAAGCCAAATTTGTCAAGATTGAAGCTCGTAGAAAACAGGACCAAGAAGTGGTCTTGGTCAAAGATTTCCCTCTGGTGACAGAAACTTCCTTAGAAGTCTATGCCAAAGAGGTAGCTGATTTGCTTATGGATGTTCAAGCTTTCCAGCAACCGATTTTGGTTCTCTTTACCGCTAAAGACATGCTTCTAGCAGTATCGGATTTACTTCCAGTTAGCCATTTGGCCCAGTATAAAAATGGCGATGTTCATCAACTGAAGAAACGCTTTGAAAAAGGGGAACAAAAAATCCTGCTTGGTGCAGCAAGTTTCTGGGAGGGAGTGGATTTTTCAAGCCATCCTTTTGTGATTCAAGTTGTACCAAGACTTCCTTTCCAAAATCCTCAAGAGCCCTTGACGAAAAAAATCAATCAGGAATTGATTCAAGAAGGAAAAAATGCCTTTTATGATTATCAGTTGCCAATGGCTATTATTCGTTTAAAACAGGCTTTGGGAAGAAGTATGAGACGCGAACACCAACGTTCCTTAACTCTCATTTTGGATAGGAGAATTGTCGGAAAGCGATATGGCAAACAAATAGTAGCATCTCTAGCAAAAGAAGCGACTGTTAAAACCGTCTCTCAATCCGAAGTTGATGAGACTATTGATGAATTTTTAAATGAGCTTTGATAAATAGTATAGTATGAAAGTATAAGGTTAGTATATATGAAACGTTCTCTCGACTCTAGAGTCGATTATAGTTTGCTCTTGCCAGTATTTTTTCTACTGGTTATTGGCGTAGTGGCTATCTACATAGCCGTTAGTCATGATTATCCAAACAATATTCTGCCCATTTTAGGGCAGCAGGTCGCCTGGATTGCCTTGGGGCTTGTGATTGGTTTTATCGTCATGCTCTTTAATACAGAATTTCTTTGGAAAGTGACCCCCTTTCTGTATATTTTAGGCTTGGGACTCATGGTCTTGCCGATTGTCTTTTATAATCCAAGCTTAGTTGCATCAACAGGTGCCAAAAACTGGGTATCGGTAAATGGTGTTACCTTGTTCCAGCCGTCAGAATTTATGAAGATATCCTATATCCTCATGTTGGCTCGTGTCATTGTCCAGTTTACCAAAAAACATAAGGAATGGAGACGTACAGTTCTGCTGGACTTCTTATTGATTTTCTGGATGATTCTCTTTACCATTCCAGTCCTAGTTCTTTTAGCACTTCAAAGTGACTTGGGGACGGCCTTGGTTTTTGTGGCTATTTTCTCAGGAATCGTCTTGCTATCAGGAGTTTCTTGGAAAATTATTATTCCAGTATTTGTGACTGCTGTAACAGGAGTTGCTGGATTCTTAGCCATTTTTATCAGTAAGGACGGTCGGGCTTTTCTCCATCAACTGGGAATGCCGACCTACCAAATCAACCGTATTTTGGCTTGGCTCAATCCATTTGACTTTGCCCAAACTACCACTTACCAGCAGGCTCAAGGGCAAATCGCGATTGGGAGTGGTGGCTTATTTGGTCAAGGTTTTAATGCTTCTAATTTGCTTATCCCAGTTCGAGAGTCGGATATGATTTTCACGGTCATTGCAGAAGATTTTGGCTTTATTGGCTCTGTTCTTGTTATTGCTCTTTATCTCATGCTGATTTACCGTATGTTAAAGATTACTCTTAAATCAAACAACCAGTTCTACACCTATATTTCCACAGGTTTGATTATGATGTTGCTCTTCCACATTTTTGAGAATATCGGTGCCGTTACTGGATTGCTTCCCTTGACTGGGATCCCCTTACCGTTCATTTCTCAAGGTGGATCGGCTATTATCAGTAACTTGATTGGTATTGGCTTGCTTTTATCGATGAGTTACCAGACAAACTTAGCTGAAGAAAAGAGCGGAAAAGTCCGATTCAAGCGGAAAAAGGTTGTATTAAAACAAATCAAATAAGGAGAAAATCATGGTTAAAGTAGCAGTTATGTTAGCTCAGGGCTTTGAAGAAATTGAAGCTTTGACAGTTGTGGATGTTTTGCGTCGTGCAAAAATTACTTGTGATATGGTAGGATTTGAAGAGCAAGTGACAGGTTCGCATGCAATCCAAGTCAGAGCAGATCGTGTCTTTGATGGTGATTTATCAGACTATGACATGATTGTCCTTCCTGGAGGGATGCCAGGTTCTGCACATTTGCGTGACAACCAGTCCTTGATTCAAGAATTGCAAAGCTTCGAGCAAGAAGGAAAGAAACTGGCAGCCATTTGTGCGGCGCCGATTGCCCTCAATCAAGCAGGAGTATTAAAAAACAAGCAGTACACTTGTTATGACGGTGTTCAAGAGCAAATCCTTGATGGGCAATACGTCAAGGAAACAGTAGTGGTAGATGGTCATTTGACAACCAGTCGAGGTCCCTCGACAGCTCTTGCCTTTGCCTATGAGTTGGTGGAGCAACTAGGCGGAGATGCAGAGGGTTTACGAACCGGAATGCTCTATCGAGATGTTTTTGGTAAAAATCAGTAAAACGGGAGTTAACCTCTCGTTTTTTTATGTGGAAAACTCAGGGAAATCATCGCTTTTTTAACGAAAAAATGGTATAATGAAAGCTATGAAATATCACGATTATATCTGGGATTTAGGTGGAACTTTACTGGATAATTATGAAACTTCAACAGCTGCATTTGTTGAAACATTAGCGCTGTATGGTATCACACAAGATCATGACAGAGTCTATCAAGCTTTAAAGGTTTCTACTGATTTTGCGATTGAGACTTTCGCTCCCAACTTAGAACATTTTTTAGAAAAGTACAAGGAAAATGAAGCCAGAGAGCTTGAACACCCTATTTTATTTGAAGGAGTTTCTGACTTATTGGAAGACATTTCAAATCAAGGTGGGCGTCATTTTCTGGTCTCTCATCGAAATGATCAGGTCTTGGAAATTTTAGAAAAAACCTCTATAGCAACCTACTTTACAGAAGTGGTGACTTCTAGCTCAGGTTTTAAGAGAAAACCAGATCCTGAGTCCATGATTTATTTAAGAGAAAAGTATCAGATTAGCTCTGGCTTAGTCATTGGTGATCGGCCGATTGATATTGAAGCAGGGCAAGCTGCTGGACTAGCTACCCACTTGTTAACCAGTATCGTGAATTTAAGACAAGTATTAGACATGTAAGAAAAAGGAATAAGATGACAGAAGAAATCAAAAATCTGCAGGCACAGGATTATGATGCCAGTCAAATTCAAGTTTTAGAGGGCTTAGAGGCTGTTCGTATGCGTCCAGGGATGTATATCGGATCAACCTCAAAAGAAGGTCTTCACCATCTAGTCTGGGAAATTGTTGATAACTCAATTGATGAGGCCTTGGCAGGATTTGCCAGCCATATTCAAGTTTTTATTGAGCCAGACAATTCGATTACTGTTGTCGATGATGGGCGTGGTATCCCAGTAGATATTCAGGAAAAAACAGGTCGACCTGCCGTTGAGACCGTCTTTACTGTCCTGCACGCTGGAGGAAAGTTTGGCGGTGGCGGATACAAGGTCTCAGGTGGTCTTCACGGAGTGGGATCTTCAGTAGTTAATGCCCTTTCCACTCAATTAGACGTTCATGTCCACAAAAACGGGAAGATTCATTATCAAGAATACCGTCGTGGTCATGTTGTTGCAGACCTTGAGGTGGTTGGAGATACGGATAAAACGGGAACAACAGTTCACTTCACACCGGACCCAGAAATCTTCACTGAAACAACAACATTTGACTTCGATAAATTAAATAAACGAATTCAAGAGTTAGCCTTTTTAAATCGTGGTCTTCAAATTTCAATCACAGATAAGCGTGAAGGTTTGGAACAAACCAAGCATTACCATTATGAGGGTGGGATTGCTAGCTACGTTGAATATATCAATGAGAACAAGGATGTAATCTTTGATACACCAATTTACACAGACGGTGAGATGGATGATATCACGGTTGAAGTAGCCATGCAGTACACAACGGGTTACCATGAAAATGTCATGAGTTTCGCAAACAATATTCATACCCATGAAGGTGGAACGCATGAACAAGGTTTCCGTACAGCCTTGACACGTGTTATCAACGATTATGCTCGTAAGAATAAGTTGCTTAAAGACAATGAAGACAACTTAACAGGGGAAGATGTCCGCGAAGGATTAACTGCAGTTATCTCAGTTAAACACCCAAATCCACAGTTTGAAGGACAAACCAAGACCAAACTGGGAAATAGCGAAGTGGTTAAGATTACCAATCGCCTTTTCAGTGATGCTTTCTCTGATTTCCTCATGGAAAATCCACAGATTGCCAAACGTATCGTTGAAAAAGGAATTTTGGCTGCTAAAGCTCGCGTGGCTGCTAAGCGTGCGCGTGAAGTCACTCGTAAAAAATCTGGTTTGGAAATTTCCAACCTCCCAGGGAAACTAGCAGACTGTTCTTCTAACAACCCTGCTGAAACGGAACTCTTCATCGTCGAAGGAGACTCAGCTGGTGGATCAGCCAAATCTGGTCGTAACCGTGAATTCCAGGCTATCCTTCCAATTCGCGGTAAGATTTTGAACGTTGAAAAGGCAAGTATGGATAAGATTCTTGCTAATGAAGAAATTCGTAGTCTTTTCACCGCGATGGGAACAGGATTTGGCGCAGAATTTGATGTTTCAAAAGCTCGTTACCAAAAACTCGTTTTGATGACCGATGCCGATGTCGATGGAGCCCACATTCGTACCCTTCTTTTAACTTTGATTTATCGTTATATGAAACCAATCCTAGAAGCTGGTTATGTTTATATTGCCCAACCACCAATCTATGGTGTCAAGGTTGGAAGCGAGATTAAAGAATACATCCAGCCAGGTGCAGATCAAGAAATCAAACTCCAAGAAGCTTTAGCCCGTTATAGTGAAGGTCGTACCAAACCGACCATTCAGCGTTATAAGGGGCTAGGTGAAATGGACGACCACCAATTGTGGGAAACAACCATGGATCCAGAACACCGCTTGATGGCTAGAGTTTCTGTGGATGATGCTGCAGAAGCAGATAAAATCTTTGATATGTTGATGGGGGATCGAGTAGAGCCTCGTCGTGAATTTATCGAAGAAAATGCCGTCTATAGTACACTTGATGTCTAAAAAATCGGGAGAAGTAGTTCCCTTGGTCTAAAAAATATGATATAATCATTACGATTGTTTCAAGTTAAAAAGGAGTTTAATATGTCTGGTAGTCTAGTAGTATATCTTATAATTGCAATTGCAATTATATTGCTGATTTCATATGCTATAGCAATTTATGTACGGAAACGCAATGAAAGTAAATTAGCAATTTTAGAAGAGAAAAAAGAAGAGCTGTACAATCTTCCGGTTAATGATGAAGTCGAAGCTGTAAAAAATATGCACTTGATTGGACAAAGTCAAGTGACTTTCCGTGAATGGAACCAAAAATGGGTTGATCTATCTCTTAACTCTTTTGCCGATATCGAAAATAATCTTTTTGAGGCAGAAGGCTATAACAACTCATTCCGTTTTTTCAAGGCCAGTCATCAAATTGACCAAATCGAGAGTCAAATTACCTTGATTGAAGAAGATATTGCGGCAATTCGTAATGCCTTGGCAGATTTGGAAAAACAAGAGTCTAAAAATAGTGGACGTGTTCTGCATACCTTGGACTTGTTTGAAGAGTTGCAACACCGAGTGGCTGATCATTCTGAAGAATATGGCCAAGGTTTATCTGAAATTGAGAAACAATTGGAAAATATCCAATCAGAGTTTTCTCAGTTTGTTACTTTAAACACTTCAGGTGACCCAGTAGAAGCTGCTGTGATTTTGGACAATGCTGAAAACCATATCTTAGCTTTGAGTCATATTGTTGACCGCTTGCCAGCGATTGTAAAAACATTATCTAAAGAGTTACCTGATCAATTGGAAGATTTGGAGGATGGTTACCGTAAGCTTTTAGATGCTAACTATCATTTTGCTGAAACGGATATTGAATCTCGCTTCCAATTGCTTTATGAAGCTTTGAAGAAAAACCACGAAAATATTGCACAATTAGAGTTGGATAATGCTGAGTATGAAAATACTCAAGTTCAAGAAGAAATCAATGCACTCTATGATATCTTTACACGAGAAATCGCTGCTCAAAAAGTAGTAGAAGGTTTAGTTGCAACACTTCCTACATATTTGAAACACATGAAAGATAGTAATGCTGTTTTAGTGGAAGATATTCAACGATTGAGTAACAATTACCTACTATCTGAAACGGATGTTAGTCATGTTCACAGATTACAAGCTGAGTTAGAGTCTTTGGAAGAATCAGTATTGGAGTTAACTTCTGAACAAGAGGAACATTCTGAGCCTTATTCATTGCTTGAAGAACGTTTAGAAAACTTACAAGCGACTTTGAAAGAAATTGAAGATGAACAAGTTGCAGTTAGTCAACGTCTTGCTCAGATTGAAAAAGATGATATCAATGCTCGCCAAAAGGCAAATGTTTATGTTAATCGTCTTCACACAATTAAGAGATATATGGAAAAACGCAATCTTCCAGGTATTCCTCAGAATTTCTTACAGTTGTTCTTTACAGCAAGTAACAATACTGAAGAGTTGATGGCTGAACTAGAAGAAGCTCGGGTCAATATCGAAGCTGTGAACCGGATGCTCGAAATTACAACAAATGATATGGAAGAACTTGAAGAAGAAACTTATAATATTGTTCAATATGCAACGTTGACAGAACAATTACTACAGTATTCGAACCGTTACCGCTCATTTGATGAACGAATTCAAGAAGCCTTTAATGAATCATTAGAAATTTTTGAAAAAGAATTTGATTACCATGCTTCATTTGATAAGATTTCGCAAGCTTTGGAAGTTGCAGAACCTGGTGTAACTAACCGTTTTGTGACTTCATACGAAAAGACACGTGAGACTATTCGTTTCTAATATAATAAAAAAGATTTGGTTCTGTGAGAAGCAGAACCAAATCTTTTTTATTTATTCATTGTTTTTAAAAAAGCCCAGTTACCAATTGATCTTGATCCGTATTTTAAATCCATAAATTCTAGTAGAATATAATCGTTTTTTTCGTAGAATGAGGCATTTCTAGCTGTATTAGTTATGAGACCCAAGTTCTTACAGCCTTTTGATTTAACATAGGGTTCAATCCCTTGTGTCAGAAAAGTACTGCCTATTCCCTGTCCCTTACTTTCTATATTGACAGCTAAAGCCATCAAATACCAATCAAACTCTCCTGATTGTTCTAAATGCTTCTTAGAACGTTTTACAAAGTCAAAGTATTTAAGGAGATTTTGTGGTCGAATGTAGCGAAAAATGTTTGTTCCACCATTTCGTAGATAGGATAGTATACAGAAATCCTTTTGTTGCAAAAGGGCAACTGCTAGTAATTCTCCATCTTGTTCCGCAACTAAACAGTTTCCTTTTTTAATATAGACTCTAGTAAGCAGAATTTGCAATATTTCTACAAAAGCAGGATAGGAGTCAGGTTTCTTCAAATCGTCTTTTAAAATTGTTAAAAAGGGATAGTCAAGAAAGGAATTGGCTAATAATTTTCCAATTTTTTCGCTTTCTTCAATTCTTGCCTCTCTATATATGATGTCTCCCATGTTTGTCTCCTTAATTATCTATAAAATCTTGTATGATAAGATTTCAAGATAAAAAATTGGAGATGATCCAAAAAGCAAGTTAGAACCTCGTTTTCTACTATAAGGTCCAAAAAGCTTTTTAAACTCTCCAATTTTTTATTTGGTTGGAATCGAAATTCCAATTAATTTTTCTGAATAGAGGGTTTTGATATTGGCTTCATCAATAGAGTCCTTATCAATTTTACGTTTCAAGAAAAATTCTTGAATGGCTTCGATTTCAGGTTCGCGGATAGCGCGGTGTTTGTTTGAGATGAGGATTTCATAGTGAAGCGGAGCTTGGGTAAAAATAACATCTGTATTACCTGCAGAATAAACCTCAACAAGGGTTGCATCTGTACTTTCTAGCTGGCTTTTTACCAGTTGCGAGTGTGAGTTTGTCGTATTGATAAGCTTCATAACATTTCCTCCGATTTTCTAATTCTATTATAGCACTTTTTGAATAAAGTAGCTTGATTTAGTCAATCTTATGCTGTTTTTTCCAAGATTGGATTGCCCATTTATGGCTACCACGTTTGAGATTTTCAATAGCCTCGTCAATAGGGAACCAGGCGATATGATTAAAGTCTTCTAGTGGCTTTTGCACTTCTTTGAAAGAAGTCGCTTCATAGAGGTAGGCAGGATTGTAGTAGTAGGTGTCACGATGACGAGAGTAGAAATATTCGTCAGCTTGTCCGTAATAGGCACCAATTTCAGCTGTGAAGCCAAGCTCTTCAATCAATTCACGTTTTAGGGCTTCTTGATGATTTTCACCTGCTTCAATTTCACCACCAGGTAAGAACCAAGCGCCATTAGGTGCTTGAACAAGAACAATTTGTTTTTGTTCAGCATCAGGGATAACTGCATATACGCCATAGCGTGACACATAGTCTGTATTTGCTTTCTTTTCTCCGAAAGTTGGGTTTGCCATTGCATTTTCCTCATTATCTAGTATCGTTATTATTATCATAATGGACAAAGGGCAAGCTGTCAAGAAATTACAGTTATTTTAGTAAAAAAGAAGCAGAAAAATTTCATTTTCTACTCCTTTTCTATAGGATTTATACTTCTTTTTCAGAAGTCTTTACTTCAGCTTTTTTGGCAGATTTGATTTGAATGTTACCCTTGCTGGTCATCACTGCCTTGAGGTCTTTTTCGCTTGGATTTTCAAGGTAGTAGTCAGTGATTGCGTCCTCAATATAGTCTTGAATAGTACGACGAAGTGGGCGCGCCCCCATTTTTGGATCATAACCGAGGTCAACCAATTTTTCCTTGACCTTGTCAGTTACATCCAAATGAATGTTGTTGCTAGAAAGGCGCTTGTTAACATCTGCTAGCATGAGCTCGACAATCTGAAGGAGGTTATCTTTGCTGAGAGCCTTAAATTCGATAATACCATCAAAACGGTTCATAAACTCTGGGCTAAAGAAGTTACCGAGTTCACCAAGAATAGAGTTGGTACGTCCTTCGCGAGCTGCCCCGAAACCAACGCTGGCTTCGGCCTTACCTGTACCTGCATTTGAAGTCATGATGATGATGGCATCCTTGAAGCTGACGGTACGTCCTTGCCCATCTGTCAAACGACCATCGTCTAAGACTTGTAGAAACATGTGCATAACATCTGGATGGGCTTTTTCCACTTCATCCAAGAGGATAAGTGAGTAGGGATTACGGCGGACTTTTTCAGTTAATTGCCCAGCCTCATCGTAGCCAACATAACCTGGAGGGGCGCCGACCAACTTAGCTACACTGTGTTTTTCCATGTATTCACTCATGTCAAAGCGAATCATGCTGTCAGCAGAACCAAAGAGTTCGATAGCTAGTTGTTTGGAAAGTTCTGTCTTACCGACACCAGTTGGTCCGACGAAGAGGAAGCTTCCGATTGGACGATTAGGGGTCCCAAGTCCGACACGATTACGGCGAATGGCCTTGGCAATCTTATCGACAGCATCGTCTTGCCCAATAACATGAGACTTGAGGTCTTCGGCTAGATGGATGAGTTGAGATTGTTCTTTCTCTTTTAAATCACCAACAGGGATATTGGTTTTCTGCTCGATAATGTGCTCAATGGTTTTTTCACTGATGATAGGAGTATCCTGGTCTGTGACCTTTTTCTTTTGCATTTCCTTATACTTGGCAATCTGGTCGCGGAAGTAGGCGGCCTTCTCAAAATCTTCCTCTCGTGTAGCTTGAGATTTAAGATTTTCAGCCTCAATCAAGCGTTGATCAATTACTTTAGGATCCACAAAATTCAAGGTCAAGTTCATCTTAGAACCAGCTTCATCTAGGAGGTCAATGGCCTTGTCAGGCAAGAAGCGATCTTGGATGTAGCGATTGGACAGAGTTGCAGCTGCTTCAATTGCAGCATCGGTATACTGAACGTGGTGGTAGTCTTCGTATTTCTTTTGAATTCCTTTGAGGATAGTAATTGTTTCCTCCACTGTTGGTTCATCGACCTTAACTGGTTGCATACGGCGCTCTAAGGCTGCATCCTTTTCAATGATACGGTATTCATTGAGGGTAGTAGCGCCGACCAGTTGCAGTTCCCCACGAGCAAGGGCTGGCTTGAGGATATTTCCTGCATCCATATTGCCATCGCCCGCAGAACCCGCACCGACTATTTCATGGATTTCATCGATAAAGAGAATGATGTCCTCACGTTTGCGAATTTCTTCCATGAGTTTTTGCATGCGTTCTTCAAATTGTCCACGGATACCTGTTCCTTGGACCAGGCTAACTACATCAAGACGGATGACCTGTTTGCCTTGTAGTTTATGTGGAACGTCGCCATCAACGATTTTCTGAGCTAGACCTTCGACAACGGCAGTTTTTCCGACACCAGGTTCACCGATAAGAACAGGATTATTCTTGGTTCTGCGATTGAGAATTTCGATGACACGGATAATCTCATCGTCGCGCCCAATAACGGGGTCAATATCTCCACGACGGGCAATTTCAGTTACGTTGATACCAAATTCTTCCAGCAGGCCTTTTTCTTGGCTTGGTGGAGGAGTTTGAGCAGGTCCACGATTTTGGGAACCATAACCGCCATTTCCACCGTAACCTCCACCTGATTGGGTTGGGAGAGTCGGTGGAGTGTTGTTAGAAGGTCTAAAATTGTTTAGGTCATTGAAGAAATCACCAAAGGGATCAAAGTCACGATTGTTCAGATCCGTAATACCTTTAAAGAGGCTATTGTTAGGATCTGTTTTGATAATCTTATAACAGTTTTGACAGAGGTCAATTTGTTTTTGCTTTCCATTGAGATTGGTATAAAGATGAATCGTTGAGTCATTGATTTTACAGTTTTGACAAAGCATACATCTACCTCATTTCTTTCTTTAGCTTGAATTGTCAAAAGGTCAATAATAGTCAAATTTCTATACTCTCATTATAACAGGATTGGGGTGTAAATCAAGTAAAAAGATTGCAGCTTTGAGAAGTTGCTACAATGAAAATTTTTGAGATTTTAGGGAATAAAAAAATCCTATTTGTGAGACAAAAAGGATTTTGGTTAGACATGCAGGGTGTAATCCCAGCTTGTTTTGTATTAGTAAAGGAGTTCGTAAATCTCCATTGCAATCAAGTCAATGCTATCAAACGTATAAGTTTCGCGAGCTTCGACATCACGAAGGGTGAAGATTGAGCCGTTTTCTTCGTCGTGGCTGTATGCAACTTCTGCAACAACAACTCCTTCGCGTTCAAAATTACGTTTTAAATTTCCGCCGTCTTTTGCCATTGCTTCAAGGCGGTTGATGATTCTAACCAAATGTGATTCCATTTTGATTCTCCTTCATTTCTTATCGTTACTATTTTACCATAAAGGAGGCCAACTTGCCTAGAAAAAACTAAGATTTCTCGCTAATTCTACTAGCTTAAAGTTTTTTTGAATAAATCGGATTAAAAGTTTGAATTTTAATTCAATTCATGTTATAATCATACAGTATTCTATTTTAGAAAGCAGTGTGACTATGAATTTTTCTTTTTTACCTAAGTATTTACCTTATTTTAACTATGGGGCTGTCGTGACGGTTCTCATTTCTATCTGTGTTGTCTTTTTGGGAACCATTTTGGGTGTTGTCTTGGCTTTTGGGCAACGTTCAAAGTTTAAACCGCTTGTTTGGCTGGCCAACTTGTACGTTTGGATTTTCCGTGGGACGCCGATGATGGTTCAGATTATGATTGCCTTTGCCCTTATGCATATCAATGCTCCGACTATTCAAGTTGGGATTTTGGGTGTTGATCTTTCTCGCTTGATTCCAGGGATTTTGATTATCTCTATGAACAGTGGTGCTTATGTTTCTGAGACTGTTCGTGCCGGAATCAATGCGGTTCCTAAGGGGCAGCTAGAGGCGGCTTATTCGCTAGGGATTCGTCCTAAAAATGCCATGCGTTATGTGATTTTGCCACAAGCAATCAAAAATATTTTGCCAGCATTGGGGAACGAATTTATCACCATTATCAAGGATAGTTCCCTCTTATCAGCTATCGGTGTTATGGAGTTGTGGAACGGAGCTACAACAGTTTCTACAACAACCTATCTACCTTTAACACCACTTTTATTTGCAGCCTTTTATTACTTGATTATGACCTCTATTTTGACAGTGGCCTTGAAAGCTTTTGAAAAACGTATGGGACAAGGAGATAAGAAATAATGACAGAAACCTTGATAAAAATTGAAAATTTACATAAATCCTTTGGAAAGAATGAAGTATTGAAGGGCATCAACCTCGAGATTAAACGTGGAGAAGTTGTCGTTATCATCGGTCCTTCGGGAAGCGGGAAATCTACCTTGCTTCGTTCTATGAATTTGTTGGAAGAAGCAACCAATGGGAAGGTTATCTTTGAGGGAGTTGATATTACGGACAAGAAGAATGACCTGTTTGCCATGCGTGAGAAGATGGGCATGGTTTTCCAACAATTTAATCTCTTTCCTAATATGACTGTGATGGAAAATATCACCTTGTCTCCTATCAAGACCAAAGGTGAGAGCAAGGAAGTTGCAGAGAAGAGAGCTCAGGAACTTTTGGAAAAAGTTGGTTTGCCAGATAAGGCAACTGCTTATCCACAGAGTTTGTCAGGTGGTCAGCAACAGCGGATTGCTATTGCGCGTGGTTTAGCTATGGAACCAGATGTTTTGCTCTTTGACGAGCCAACTTCAGCCCTGGACCCTGAAATGGTAGGTGAAGTGTTGGCTGTTATGCAAGACCTAGCCAAGTCAGGAATGACTATGGTTATCGTAACACATGAGATGGGATTTGCCCGTGAGGTGGCAGACCGTGTTATCTTTATGGCAGACGGTGTGGTTGTTGAAGACGGAACACCTGAACAGATTTTTGAACAAACCCAAGAACAACGGACTAAAGACTTCTTGAGTAAGGTTTTATAAGTTAGCTTTGTGGAGCTATTTGTAGCTAGCTTTACATGTAAAGTATAGATGAATGAAAAGCTCGAACTGAGCTTTTTCTTATAGTTTGAAACTATAAGATAGCCTAGGAAAGAAGTGTTAGAGGGGATTAGCAGTTTTTGGTATAATGGAAGATATTTGAAAGAAAAGAGAAGTGATATGACACAGATTATAGATGGGAAGGCTCTAGCAGCTAAGTTACAAGGACAGCTGGCTGAAAAGACTGCAAGATTAAAGGAAAAAACGGGGCTAGTACCTGGTTTGGTAGTGATTTTGGTTGGGGACAACCCTGCGAGCCAAGTCTACGTTCGAAATAAGGAACGTTCTGCCCTTGCGGCGGGATTCCGTAGTGAAGTTGTGCGAGTTCCAGAAACCGTTACCCAAGCGGAATTGTTAGACTTGATTGCCAAATATAATCAAGATCCAGCTTGGCATGGGATTTTGGTTCAGTTACCATTACCAAAACATATTGATGAAGAGGCAGTTTTGTTGGCCATTGACCCAGAAAAGGATGTGGATGGTTTCCATCCTCTAAACATGGGGCGTCTCTGGTCTGGTCATCCAGTCATGATTCCTTCTACACCTGCAGGGATTATGGAAATGTTCCATGAATACGGGATTGACTTGGAAGGTAAAAATGCGGTCGTTATCGGTCGTTCCAATATCGTTGGAAAACCCATGGCTCAGCTTCTGTTGGCAAAAAATGCGACAGTAACCTTGACTCACTCACGGACTCATAATCTTGCCAAGGTGGCTGCTAAAGCAGATATTCTGGTGGTCGCAATCGGTCGTGCCAAGTTTGTGACTGCTGACTTTGTGAAACCAGGTGCGGTTGTCATTGACGTTGGGATGAACCGAGATGAAAATGGCAAGCTTTGTGGGGATGTTGATTATGAGGCGGTTGCACCACTTGCCAGCCATATCACGCCAGTTCCTGGAGGTGTTGGTCCTATGACCATTACTATGCTAATGGAGCAAACTTATCAAGCAGCACTTCGGACATTGGATAGCAAATAAGAGAAAAATCGCTTAAGATAGTGTATTTTCTATAGCTATATCTAAAATGGCAGACATGAATATTAAATTTTCGATATAAGATTACAAAAGGAGGTCTGCGCCTCCTTTTTGTTGTATAATGGAGTGAGGTGATTAGATGATTTTAAAAATTTATAATGGGGAATATAGTTTACAATGGGATGGAATATACTACTTAGCACTAATTTATTATCCAAATATTCAAGAGTGGGAATTAGAAAAAATTGCTAAATTTATAGCTTACGAAAAACTTCATAAACGTCAAACAAGTATTGAGTGTGCTGATTCTTGTTTAAAAAAAGAAATTTTAGATTACATCTGTCAGCATCCCTTTTTTCCACCATTTACCCCTACAGATAAAAGAGTAGCCTCAACTTATGATCTACATAAGAGGTTAGTGACTTCAGACTACTGTAGTCATACTACGACTATAGATGCAGCGATTTCTATCTTTAAAACAGGTCAGCTCTTATCTGCTGTGAAAGCCTTTGGGCGAGATGCTGAGGAGTTGGTTTTGGATAGTCGAAATGCTGCATCGGATCCGATAGATTATTTTGACTATGTCATGTTAGGGTGGTCAAATACAAGTTCTGGTTATCGATTAGCAATGGAGCGTTTATTAGGTCGAGCTCCTTCAAAGAAAGAATTACAAGACAAGTTTATTCCTGGAGTGAGTTTTCATTTTATCTATACAGATTTAATTAAAGTTACTGGTTATATTTTTGATGGCTACCATGTTGCAAAAATTAAGGACATGGTGAATTTATTTAGTGAGTTGTATATTTGCATTATTCCAACTCATAATAAGAGCCAATTTGAAAATATTATTCCAACTAAAATACAAGATAGGGTGCATTATCTTGACTATGCTGGAGAAGACTTAGAAGAGTGGACTAAGAAAGTCTATCAAGTTGTTTTAAAACAATCAGATAAAGGATAGTTGAGGAAAAAACGATGAAAGTTATTGATCAAACCTTACTAGAAAAAGTCATTATTGAACGTTCTCGTGCAAGTCATAAAGGAAACTACGGTCGTTTGCTGTTGCTAGGTGGTACCTATCCTTATGGTGGTGCCATCATCATGTCTGCTTTGGCAGCTGTAAAAAGTGGAGCTGGTTTGGTGACTGTTGGAACAGATAGGGAAAATATCCCGGCTTTGCACAGTCATTTACCTGAGGCTATGGCCTTTTATCTGCAAGACCAGCAGTTGTTAAAAGAGCAATTGGAGAAGGCAGAAGTTGTTTTGCTGGGGCCTGGTTTACGAGATGATTCTTTTGGAGAAAATCTAGTAAAACAAGTCTTTGCTAGTTTAAAAAAGAATCAGATTTTGATTGTAGACGGAGGGGCCTTAACCATCCTTGCTAGGACAAGTTTGTCGTTTCCATCTAACCAGCTTATCCTAACTCCCCACCAAAAAGAATGGGAAAAATTATCTGGAATTACGATTGAAAATCAAAGCGAAGATGCAACAGCTAGTGCCCTGACTTCTTTCCCTCAAGGAACAATTTTGGTAGAGAAAGGTCCAACTACTCGTATTTGGCAAGTTGGCCAATCTGATTATTACCAGTTACAAGTTGGCGGTCCCTATCAGGCGACTGGGGGAATGGGAGATACTCTGGCTGGGATGATCGCAGGATTTGCAGGCCAATTCCGACAGGCCAGTCTCTACGAACGTGTGGCAGTAGCAACCCATCTTCATTCAGCCATAGCCCAAGAACTATCTCAAGAACATTATGTGGTCTTGCCGACGGAAATCAGCAGTCTTCTTCCCAAAAAAATGAAAAAAATATCTCAAAAAGGCACCTGATAGTTCAGGCGCCTTTATATCTTTTAGAAAAATCCTTTAATCTTTCCAACGAGGCCATCTAGACCTTCAGAACCAGAAATCAACTGCTGAGCTTGAGAGAAGTATTCTCCAAGTTGGTCTTGATTTTCTGCAACAAATGTTTTTGCAGCTTCGAAATCTTTTGTTTCGATTAATTCTTTTACTTGGTTAAACAAATCTAATGGGTTCATCTTATTTCTCCTTTTCTGTACTTAACTATTTAATCATCTTTATGATAAAAAATCAACTGTTGTTGCTTTTGGCTAGGACCTGTTTTTATCTACAAGTTCTCATAACTAAGATTCTAACTACCAAAACAAGGTGGACATAAAAATAAAAATGTTCGGTTTTTTCTAGTGTATCCATGAAATAAAAACGGATACATGTTATAATAGAAATAGCTCTTTAATGGAGGTGTTTGAGTGGAAAATCTGAAGAAAATGGCAGGTATCAAGGCTGCTGAATTTGTCAATGATGGGATGGTTGTCGGACTGGGAACGGGTTCTACTGCCTACTATTTTGTCGAAGAAATTGGTCGTCGTATCAAGGAAGAGGGATTGCAGATTACAGCAGTAACAACTTCTAGTGTGACTAGTAAACAGGCTGAAGGTCTTAAGATCCCACTCAAGTCTATTGACCAAGTGGATTTTGTCGATGTGACAGTCGATGGGGCGGACGAAGTGGATAGTCAGTTTAACGGAATCAAAGGCGGTGGAGGTGCCCTTCTCATGGAGAAGGTTGTGGCAACGCCCTCAAAAGAATACATTTGGGTGGTGGATGAAAGCAAGATGGTAGACAAACTAGGTGCTTTTAAATTGCCAGTAGAAGTGGTTCAGTATGGCGCAGAACAGGTTTTTCGTCGTTTTGAGCGAGCTGGCTATAAACCAAGTTTCCGTGAAAAAGACGGCCAACGTTTTGTGACTGATATGCAGAATTTTATCATTGACCTTGCCTTGGATGTCATTGAAGATCCAATTACTTTCGGACAAGAATTGGACCATGTCGTTGGCGTCGTGGAGCACGGCTTGTTCAACCAAATGGTGGATAAGGTCATCGTTGCTGGACGAGACGGGGTTCAGATTTTAACTTCAACAAAAGCAAGATAACTAAAATAATAAGGAGATACACTATGTCAAAATTTAATCGTATTCACTTGGTGGTACTAGATTCTGTAGGAATCGGTGCTGCACCAGATGCTAATAACTTTGTCAATGCAGGGGTTCCAGATGGAGCTTCTGACACACTGGGACACATTTCTAAAACAGTTGGTTTGAATGTGCCAAATATGGCTAAAATCGGTCTAGGAAATATTCCTCGTGCAACTCCTCTTAAGACTGTACCGGCAGAAAGCAATCCAACTGGATATGCAACAAAATTAGAAGAAGTATCTCTTGGTAAGGATACTATGACTGGACACTGGGAAATCATGGGACTCAACATTACTGAGCCTTTCGATACTTTCTGGAACGGATTCCCAGAAGAAATCTTGACAAAAATCGAAGAATTCTCAGGACGCAAGGTTATTCGTGAAGCTAACAAACCTTACTCAGGTACAGCTGTTATCGATGACTTTGGACCACGTCAGATGGAAACTGGGGAGTTGATTATCTATACTTCGGCTGACCCTGTTTTGCAAATTGCTGCCCACGAAGATATTATTCCTTTGGATGAATTGTATCGTATCTGTGAATACGCTCGTTCGATTACCCTTGAGCGCCCAGCCCTTTTAGGACGTATCATTGCCCGCCCGTATGTAGGTGAACCAGGTAACTTCACTCGTACTGCAAACCGTCGTGATTTGGCCGTATCTCCATTTGCCCCAACTGTTTTGGATAAATTGAATGAAGCTGGTATCGATACTTATGCTGTTGGTAAAATCAACGATATCTTTAACGGCGCTGGTATCAACCATGACATGGGTCACAACAAATCAAACAGCCACGGAATTGATACATTATTGAAGACCATGGGACTTGCTGAGTTTGAAAAAGGATTCTCCTTCACAAACTTAGTTGACTTTGATGCCCTTTATGGACACCGTCGCAATGCTCATGGCTACCGTGATTGCTTGCATGAGTTTGATGAACGCTTGCCTGAAATTATCGCAGCCATGAGGGAGAACGACCTTCTCTTGATTACTGCGGACCATGGAAATGACCCAACCTATGCAGGAACAGACCACACTCGTGAATATATTCCATTGTTGGCCTATAGCCCTGCCTTTAAAGGAAATGGTGTCATTCCAGTAGGACATTTTGCAGATATCTCAGCGACAGTTGCGGATAACTTTGGTGTTGAAACTGCCATGATTGGGGAAAGTTTCTTAGATAAATTGGTATAAGATGACGCGATATGCTTTACTTGTTCGGGGCATTAATGTCGGAGGGAAAAATAAGGTTGTCATGGCGCAACTTCGTCAAGAACTGACAGAGTTGGGAATTGAAAAAGTTGAAACCTACATCAACAGTGGCAATATTTTCTTTACTTCGACAGATGCCAAAGCCCGATTGGTCGAAATGTTAGAGGCTTTCTTTGAAATCCATTATCCATTTATTCAGAGCTTTTCTTTACTGAGTCTAGAGGAATTTGAAGCGGAACTTGAAAATCTGCCTGAATGGTGGACCAAAGATTTGGCTCGAAAAGATGTCCTCTTCTATACGGAGAGCTTGGATGTGGATCAAGTGATCGAGAAAGTGGACAGTTTGGAACTGGTAGATGAAGTCGTTCATTTCGGAAAACTTGGTATTTTCTGGGGGAAATTCTCTGAAGAATCCTACTATGCAACTGCCTATCACAAATACTTACTCAAGATGCCTTTCTACCGCCAAATCACCATTCGCAATGCTAAAACTTTTGACAAAATCGGTCAAATGCTAAAAAAATAATAAAGGAGACACAATGACGTTTTTAAATAAGATCAAGGAAACAGCTGACTTCCTGAAAGACAAGGGAATCCAAGCACCTGAGTTCGGTCTAATCCTTGGATCAGGTCTGGGAGAATTGGCAGAAGAAATCGAAAATCCAGTTGTAGTAGACTATGCAGATATTCCAAACTGGGGCCGTTCGACAGTAGTCGGACACGCTGGTAAATTGGTATACGGTGACCTTGCAGGTCGCAAGGTCTTAGCTCTTCAAGGTCGTTTTCATTTCTACGAAGGAAATCCTCTGGAAGTCGTGACTTTCCCAGTTCGTGTCATGAAAGTTCTCGGATGTGAAGGTGTCATTGTAACCAATGCTGCTGGAGGAATTGGATATGGTCCAGGTACTTTGATGGCTATCTCAGACCATATCAACATGACAGGTCAAAACCCATTGATGGGTGAAAACTTGGATGACTTTGGCCCACGTTTCCCAGATATGTCTAAGGCCTACACACCAGAATACCGTGCTACTGCCCATGAAGTGGCTAAAAAACTTGGTATCAAGCTTGATGAAGGTGTCTATATTGGTGTAACTGGTCCGACTTATGAAACACCAGCAGAAATTCGTGCCTATAAGACACTGGGAGCAGATGCCGTTGGTATGTCTACGGTTCCTGAAGTTATTGTGGCAGCTCACTCAGGCTTGAAAGTTCTAGGTATTTCATGTATCACTAACTTTGCTGCTGGCTTCCAAGAAGAACTGAACCACGAAGAAGTTGTAGAAGTAACCGAACGTGTCAAAGGTGATTTCAAGGGCTTGCTGAAAGCAATTCTTGCTGAATTGTAATCATGTTAAAAGAATCGAGGAGATTTTTTCGAAAGATTCCTTATAATTTTAGATTATTCCTAGCAGTAATTCTACAAGGAATAGTTACTGGTTTATCTGGTATATTTCTCCATTATCTTTTAGAGATGGTAGAGAGTCTAGCTTTTGGTCAGTCAGAGCATCATACTGGATTTTTGACAGATGGAGTTTCCTCGTCACGGATAGGATTAAGTTTAATAATCGTGGGTCTTGGCTCAGCCTTGGTCTGGTATTTCTTGCAAAAAGGGTCGAAGATTTATTCCATAAAAGCTCAGATGAAGGATGAGACTGCACAATACAAGCTTCATTTTTTAAGACAGCTATTTCATTCAATTTGGCAGATCATTGCAGTTGGAGGGGGAGCACCTATTGGTAAAGAAGCTGCGCCACGAGAGATTGGGACTCTATTTGCAGGACCAATTGGAAATATATGTATACTGTCTATAAAGGATCGTATTTTTCTCCTTGCTTGTGGTGCTGGTGCTGGTTTAGCGGCTGTTTATCAGGTTCCATTAACGAGCGTCTTCTTTGTTTTTGAAACCCTAGGAATTGCTCTATCTATTAAACGATTTGTCTTAGTCGGTTTGACTACCTATATCTCAACCTATATAGCAGGCTTGGTTATTTCAGATCAGGCTCTCTACCAGATTTCAGCCATCACGTGGTCATTAAAGGAAATATGGATTATTCCCTTATTACTTCTTTTCTTAACCCCACTAGCTTGGCTTTTTGGTCGCTTAAGTAAGGCAGCGTCTTCAAACAGAATAAAAGATAAACGAGTACTTCTCGCATTGCCTACAGCTTTTCTTTTTCTTGCTGGGTTGGCAAGTTATTTTCCACATCTACTTGGAAATGGACGGATGATGGCTCAGGAAGTATTGAATGGTAGCAATGGTAAAACAGTATTCCTCTTGTTTATCCTAAAAGCACTGGTCGTTCTTATTACTCTGTGGGCAGGGGCCTATGGTGGTACACTTACGCCATCTTTTGCTTTGGGGATAGCTGGAGCTGCCCTCCTTGGCATAATTCTAGGTGGAGATAGTAAGTTAACCATGTTGCTTTTGGGATCTGTTTGCTTTTTATCTGTGACCTTGATGGCTCCCTTGTCTGCAACTGGATTAGTAATAGGCTTCACGGGGATAGGTTTAGATTCTCTTCCTTATCTCTTAATAACGGCTTTCCTAGCTTATGACTTTGCAAAAATGTTAGATAGCTTTCCTTGGGCTAGCATACTGTGTCAGAAGTCAAAGAATAAAGTAATTAGGTAGGAAATGCCCATTTCTTCTAGTCAATGATTTGATTTAAAAGATTAAAAAAACTTTCAATTTATTTATAACTGTTTTAAATAAGAATGAAGTAGGCTTATTGGAGTCTTGATTGAATCCGATTTTTCCTAGCTATAAAATATAAAAATAAAAGTATATAATAGAAACATATAAAAAAGAAAGGTAGAGCGTGTGTTCTAATTTGAACACGAGCGGAAAACTCGGAAAATAGATAATCTGACTGAGAAATCAGGATTTCTCGTCAGATTCCTAATTTTCAGTCGTTTTCTTGTCGCTCTTTGTATCATAAATTATGTCTATCCATATTGCTGCTCAGCAGGGTGAAATTGCTGATAAGATTCTTCTTCCTGGGGATCCTCTTCGTGCTAAGTTTATTGCGGAGAACTTCCTTGAAGATGCTGTTTGTTTTAACGAAGTTCGTAACATGTTTGGTTATACTGGTACTTACAAGGGACACCGTGTTTCTGTCATGGGAACTGGGATGGGAATGCCATCTATTTCGATTTATGCGCGTGAGTTGATTGTTGACTACGGTGTGAAGAAATTAATCCGTGTGGGAACTGCAGGTTCTTTGAATGAAGATGTTCACGTTCGTGAATTGGTTTTGGCGCAGGCAGCTGCAACAAACTCAAACATCGTACGTAACGATTGGCCACAGTACGATTTTCCACAAATCGCTAGCTTTGATTTGCTAGACAAGGCCTACCATATTGCTAAAGAACTCGGTATGATAACTCATGTTGGGAATGTTTTGTCATCTGATGTCTTTTATTCAAACTACTTTGAAAAGAACATCGAGCTTGGTAAATGGGGAGTCAAGGCTGTGGAAATGGAAGCAGCAGCACTTTACTATCTGGCAGCCCAGCACCATGTTGATGCCCTTGCTATTATGACTATCTCTGATAGTTTGGTTAATCCAGACGAAGATACAACTGCAGAAGAACGCCAAAATACCTTCACCGATATGATGAAGGTTGGATTAGAAACCTTGATTGCAGAATAAAAGAAAACACAAAAGGAAAATTTTCTGGATGAAAATCTTCCTTTTTTAGTCATTCAGCCCATGCTGACCTTAATGAAACGTTACTCTATCGTCTATTTTTAAGAGATTGCAAGAAACAATCAATCTCTGCTTGAGAATAAAGAATACGCAACTTTTCTGGGTAAGTATTGCTTAAGTGTTGGTATCTTTCTTTAGCATTTTTTGTTCGTCCATCCCAAAGAATCCAGCGGATAAATTCCCAGTCAAAACGCTCAGGACAACCTGTGGCCATACTTTCTCTGACTTTTCCTTTGTATTTTAAATAGCGCTTAAAGGCTCTTAACAAACAATTCCATCGAGAAAAATTGAGAAAGATGATTTGGTCAGCTTCCTGCATTCTTTCTTCGTAATAGCACCAAGAATAATTACCATCGATGACCCAGGATTCATGCTTAGTGATAAAGTTTTTCATCTCGGTTAACATCCAATCACGGTCACTGTCTTGCCAACCAGGTTGAAATTGGAGTGTGTCCATGTGAAGTTTTGGGATGGAGTAGTGGTTAGATAATTTTTCTGCTAGAGTTGACTTACCAGAACCAGAATATCCGATAATTGCGATTTTCATTTTCTACCTTTTCCTATTTGGAGACAAAAAAACAGCCTCTATGGACTGTTTCTTATTTAGCAAGTTTAGCTGAAAGACGAGCTTTATCGCGGCTTGCTTTGTTTTTGTGAATCAAACCTTTAGTTTCTGCTTTATCGATAGCTGAGCTAGCAGCACGGAAAAGTTCTTCAGATGGGTTTGCTTCGAAAGCTTTGATAGCAGTACGCATAGCTGATTTTTGAGCTGAGTTCTTTTCGTTTTGTTTAACGTTCAATTCAGCGCGTTTGATAGCTGATTTAATGTTTGCCAATGTTCTTACCTCCATATTTACTAACTATACCATTATATCTGAAAACTTACGTTTTGACAAGGGAAAATTATTTTTTTAAGTAAATTTCATCGATTTCATGGTTCTTTGTTTTATGAAGAATCACTTCCGCACGATTTCTGGTTGGTTCAATATAATTTTGTAGATTTGTGAGATTGATACTAGTCCAGACCTGATGGGCAAAGGATTCTACTTCCCCAATCGGCATTTGAGTAAAACGATAATAGTAGCTATCAGGGTCGTTTTGGGCTAGGCTCAGCATTTTCAAGAAACGATCCAGATACCAACTCTCAATGTCATCCACTGCAGCATCAACATAGATGGAAAAGTCAAAGAAGTCAGTGATATAGAGACGCTCGTTTTGTGGATTCTGAAAGACATTAATCCCCTCAACAATTACAAAGTCAGCAGCTTTGACGCTTTGTTTTTCCTCAGGTACGATGTCGTAGACTTCATGAGAATAGACAGGTATATCTACATCTTGTCCATTTTTGATGCGATCCAAGAAGTTGAGAAGAGCTTCCATATCATAGCTTTCAGGAAATCCCTTACGATTTAAAATCCCTTGCTCAATCAAGGTCTGGTTGGGATAGAGAAAGCCATCAGTTGTTACCAACTCAACCGTAGCATCTGTAAGCGTACGAGACAGTAGGATTTGAAGTAGGCGACTGGTTGTGGATTTTCCAACGGCAACACTACCAGAAACCCCAATGATAAAAGGTTGGGATTTGCTTTCACGTTGAAGGAAAATTCCTTTTGAGAAGGCCAAATCATCCTTGGTACGCTTGTAAATCTGGATGAGATGGGCTAGGGGAAGATAGACATCGGTAACATCCTGCAGGCTAATCTGATCATTAAAACTCTTGATGGATTCTAATTCCTCTTCTGTCAAAGGAGGTGTCGTCTTTCGATGTAAAGATTGCCAAGTCTGGCGGCTGATTTTTTCAAAATGTAAAAATTCGTTGGTCATTTATTTTCCCCTAGATATTTTGTCTATCATACCATAAAAAGCTAAAAAAATAAAGCGGTTTCTTGATGATAGTAAGCTAATATCGTATAATAAAGGTAGATAGAGACTGAACAATTGAATGATGAAGTAGGAGATAGTTTCTGCTGATTTATAAGCTAATAAAGGGGTTTTTTAGTTCACAACTGATAGGAGGTGTACTATGAAAATCTTAAAACGTTACATATTGGAACTCTGTTTTATTTTAAGTTTTGCACTACCTTTTTTAAAAGGAGCGAATGCGGATAATGGTAGACGTTTTGTGGAAACCTATTACGGTTTTACTTTTTTGATGGAACATGCCATTGTAACAGCTGTCTTTATCTGTTCGCTCTTGCTTGCTTTCTTCCTAAAAAAACGGTGGACGAAATGGCTTGCTGCTGGTAGTTATGTCTTTTTAGTCCTATGGATTGCTACAGAGGGTTATTTCTTCCGTATGTCTCTAGAAGATTTGATACGACTTTGGACAAGTTTGGAATTCCTGACAAAAACGTATCAGTTGGGCTTTTATCTAAATATCCTGTTGGGAATCTTGTTGGTAATAAAGTATTTTAAGGTTAAGCAATAGTAATGAAAATGCACTTGATTATAGACAATAAATTTGTTGTTTTATCTTGACTGTGATATTTCTAGTTCTAAAATGCTTTATCATTCATTTATAAGTGTTGAAAGAAATTGAAGAAAAGGTCTTCTTGACTAGCTTTCCTCAGTCTTTTTCGTTTTATTAGCAATTTGTAAACGATTTACAATTTAAGTCAAATTATGGTAAAATAGTTTCATGAGTAAAATGTATTATGCAGAAAATCCTGACGCTGCTCACGACATTCATGAGTTGAGAGTAGAGTTGTTGGGAGAAAAAATGACCTTTTTGACAGATGCGGGTGTTTTTAGTAAGAAAATGGTTGACTTTGGAAGTCAACTCTTGCTCAAGTGTCTAGAGGTTGATGAAGGAGAAACTGTCCTTGATGTAGGCTGTGGTTATGGGCCTTTGGGCTTGTCCTTAGCTAAGGCTTATGGAGTTCAGGCGACCATGGTCGATATTAATAATCGTGCCTTGGATTTGGCACGACAAAATGCTGAACGAAATAAAGTAGAAGCGACTATTTTCCAGTCCAACATCTATGAACAAGTTGAAGGAAAATTTGACCATGTCATTTCCAATCCTCCTATCCGTGCGGGTAAGCAAGTAGTTCATGAAATCATTGAGAAAAGTAAAGATTTCTTGGAAACTGGTGGCGATTTAACAATCGTTATCCAGAAAAAACAAGGGGCTCCAAGTGCTAAGTCCAAGATGGAAGATGTGTTTGGCAATTGTGAAGTCGTAAAAAAAGATAAGGGATACTACATCCTTAGAAGTGTGAAAGAATGAGAGCAGTTGATTTAATCCAAAAAAAACGAGACGGTCAAGAACTGACTTCGAGTGAAATTGAATGGCTAGTTGAAGGCTATGTGTCAGGAACGGTTCCTGATTATCAGATGTCTGCCTTTGCTATGGCTGTTTATTTCAAAGGAATGACAACTCGAGAAATCTCTGATTTGACCATGAAGATGGTCAAGACAGGTCAAGAGTTTGATTTATCCGCTATTGATGGAGTTAAGGTTGACAAGCATTCTACGGGTGGTGTTGGTGATAAGGTGACCTTGATTTTAGCTCCCCTTGTTGCTAGTTTTGGTGTGCCTGTGGCAAAAATGAGTGGTCGAGGTCTCGGCCATACTGGCGGTACAATCGATAAATTGGAGTCCATTAAGGGCTATCAAGTGGAACGAAGTCAAGAGGATTTCATTGCACAAGTGCAGGATATTGGTGTATCTGTCATTGGGCAATCAGACCAGCTGGTCAAAGCAGACAAGCTTCTCTACGCCCTCCGTGACGTGACAGCAACTGTCGACACGATTCCTTTGATTGCGAGTTCTGTCATGAGCAAGAAAATCGCTGCAGGAGCGGATGCTATTTTACTAGACGTGACTGTTGGCGAGGGTGCCTTCATGAAGACTGTTGATGAGGCGCGTGAATTGGCTCAAACCATGGTGGAACTTGGTAAGGCTGTTGGACGGAAGACGGTAGCAGTGATTACGGACATGAGTCAACCTTTGGGACGAGCGATTGGAAATCGCCTTGAAATTCTTGAGGCATTGGATATTTTACAAGGTCAAGGCCGTCAGGATATTACCCACTTCATCTGTGAATTGGCTCAAATTATGCTTGGTTTAGCAAATGTAAACAAGACAGTTGAAGAAGTTCGACAACATCTTGAAAATGGCCAAGCACTGGCTAAGTTTGAGGATATGGTGCAAGCCCAAGGTGGAGACTTGGAAGACCTCTATCGTCCTGTCAATGTGGCCCATGTGGTGGAAATCCCTGCTCAGGAAACGGGTGTCATTTCAGCTCTACCAGCTATGGAATTTGGACTTTATGCTATGAGACTAGGGGCAGGCCGTGCAGTCAAGTCTGATGCCTTGGACTATGAAACAGGAATTGTTTTTGAAAAGAAAGTTGGAGATTCCGTTCAAAAGGGAGAAATTGTTGCAAAAGTATACACAAATGGAAAAATTTCTCCTCAGCTAGTTACAGATTTTCAAAAATATGTTAAAATAAATGACAGGGTGCAAAGTTTACGAGAAATTATAGAAATCATCTCATAAACTGTAGGAGAATCCGAATATGAAATTAAATAAATATATCGATCATACGCTTTTAAAACAAGATGCAACAGAAAATCAAATTGATTGTTTGTTGTCTGAAGCTAGAGAGTATGATTTTGCCAGTGTTTGCGTTAATCCGACCTGGGTTGAACATGCTAAAAAAGGTCTTGAAGACACAGATGTCAAGGTCTGCACAGTAGTAGGTTTCCCCTTGGGAGCAACAACTTCAACTGTGAAAGCTTTTGAAACAAAAGAAGTTATCCAAAATGGTGCAGATGAGATTGATATGGTGATCAATGTTGGAGCTCTCAAATCAGGTAATCTTGATTTGGTTGAGTCGGATATTCGCGCAGTAGTAGAAGCAAGTGGTGACAAGTTAGTGAAAGTCATTATTGAAGCTTGCCTTCTGACAGACCAAGAAAAAGTTGTGGCTTGCCAATTGGCCCAAAAAGCGGGAGCTGATTTTGTTAAAACATCTACTGGCTTTTCAACTGGTGGTGCTACAGTAGCAGATGTTAGATTAATGCGTGAAACAGTTGGACCAGAAATGGGTGTCAAGGCTGCTGGTGGAGCTCGTTCTTATGCAGATGCTCTAGCATTTGTAGAAGCAGGGGCGACCCGTATCGGAACGTCAGCTGGGGTAGCAATTCTAAAAGGAGAATTGGCAGATGGCGACTACTGAGTTGATTGAACTTGCAATTGAAACCAGCAAGAAAGCCTATGTACCCTATTCTCACTTTCCGGTCAGTGCTGTTCTAGTGGCAAAAGATGGTAGTATTTATACAGGTGTCAATATCGAGAATGCTAGTTATTCTTTGACCAACTGTGGAGAACGTACAGCGATTTTTAAAGCAGTTTCTGAAGGCCAAAGAGAATTTTCAGAATTGATTGTCTATGGAGAGACTGAAAAACCAATTTCACCATGTGGCGCTTGTCGCCAAGTGATGGCTGAATTTTTTGAACAAGATCTAAAAGTGACCTTGGTCGCAAAAGATAAATCGACGGTCGAGATGACGGTCGGGGAATTACTTCCATACTCTTTTACAGACTTAAACTAGTCTGAGTCGCTCTCTGAGTGGCACGGTCCTTGTGGCCAACCAATCCATACTTGCAACATCGTTGCACATCTTATTTAGGAGGTTCAGTAATGAACAAGAAACAATGGCTAGGCCTTGGTCTAGTTGCAGTGGCAGCAGTTGGACTTGCTGCATGTGGTAACCGCTCTTCTCGTAACGCAGCTTCATCTTCTGATGTGAAGACAAAAGCAGCAATCGTCACTGATACTGGTGGTGTTGATGACAAATCATTCAACCAATCAGCTTGGGAAGGTTTGCAAGACTGGGGTAAAGAACACAATCTTTCAAAAGATAAAGGTTTCACTTACTTCCAATCAACAAGTGAAGCTGACTATGCTAACAACTTGCAACAAGCGGCTGGAAGTTACAACCTAATCTTCGGTGTTGGTTTTGCCCTTCACAATGCGGTTGAAGAAGCAGCAAAAGACCACTCTGATTTGAACTATGTCTTGATTGATGATGTGATTAAAGATCAAAAGAATGTTGCTAGCGTAACATTTGCTGATAACGAAGCTGCTTACCTTGCGGGAGTTGCAGCGGCTAAAACAACTAAAACAAAACAAGTTGGTTTTGTAGGTGGTATTGAGTCTGAAGTTATCTCACGTTTTGCAGCTGGATTTAAAGCTGGTGTTGAGTCAGTAGATCCATCTATCAAAGTTCAAGTTGACTATGCTGGTTCATTTGGTGATGCTGCTAAAGGTAAAACAATTGCAGCAGCACAATACGCAGCTGGTGCAGACGTTGTTTACCAGGCAGCAGGTGGAACAGGTGCTGGTGTCTTTGCAGAAGCAAAATCACTCAACGAGAGCCGTCCTGAAAGTGAAAAAGTTTGGGTTATCGGTGTTGACCGTGACCAAGAGGCAGAAGGTAAATACACTTCTAAAGATGGTAAAGAATCAAACTTTGTTCTTGTATCTACTTTGAAACAAGTTGGTACAACTGTAAAAGATATTGCTAACAAGGCAGAAAAAGGTGAATTCCCTGGCGGTCAAGTGATCGTTTACTCATTGAAAGATAAAGGGGTTGACTTGGCAGTAACAAACCTTTCAGAAGAAGGTAAAAAAGCTGTCGAAGATGCAAAAGCTAAAATCCTTGATGGAAGCGTAAAAGTTCCTGAAAAATAATGGATGGAAGTCATTTCTTAGGAAGCGGCCCTCGGCCGCTTTTTTAAGAGTTGAGACAAAGTCATTTTGTCTCAGTAAAGCTTGCTACTAGATAAACTAGCAAGTTTTATTGAAATAAAATAAGACTCTGAAAGGAAGAGCACATGGCACACGAAAATGTCATTGAGATGCGTGATATTACCAAGGTGTTTGGTGAATTTGTTGCCAACGACAAAATCAACCTGCACCTACGAAAAGGTGAAATTCATGCACTTTTAGGAGAAAATGGGGCTGGTAAGTCCACGCTCATGAACATGTTAGCAGGGCTTCTTGAACCAACCAGTGGTGAAATTGTGGTCAACGGTCAAGTTGTTAACCTCGATTCACCGTCTAAAGCAGCTAGCTTGGGAATTGGAATGGTTCACCAGCATTTTATGTTGGTAGAAGCCTTCACAGTGGCTGAAAACATCATTTTAGGTAGTGAATTAACTAAAAATGGTGTGCTAGATATTGCTGGAGCTAGCAAAGAAATCAAGGCTCTTTCTGAACGTTATGGCTTAGCGGTTGACCCTTCTGCCAAGATAGCAGATATCTCAGTTGGAGCCCAACAACGTGTAGAAATTTTAAAAACCCTTTATCGGGGGGCTGATATCCTTATCTTTGACGAACCAACGGCTGTCTTGACTCCATCAGAAATTGATGAGTTGATGGCTATTATGAAAAATCTTGTCAAAGAAGGAAAATCAATTATCTTGATTACCCACAAGTTGGATGAGATTCGTGCAGTTTCTGACCGAGTTACAGTTATCCGTCGTGGGAAATCAATTGAAACCGTCGAAATTGTAGGGGCTACCAATGCTGATTTGGCAGAAATGATGGTGGGTCGTTCCGTTTCCTTTAAAACAGAGAAGCAAGCCTCTCAACCAAAAGAAGTGGTCTTGTCTATTAACGACTTGGTGGTCAATGAAAACCGCGGTGTCCCAGCTGTGAAAAATCTATCCTTGGATGTTCGTGCTGGAGAGATTGTTGGTATTGCGGGGATTGATGGAAATGGTCAGTCTGAATTGATTCAAGCAATTACAGGTCTTCGCAAGGTTGAATCTGGTAGCATTGAGCTAAAAGGAAATTCAATTGTAGGCTTGCACCCACGTCAGATTACTGAGTTGAGTGTTGGGCACGTTCCAGAAGACCGTCACCGTGATGGTTTGATTTTGGAAATGATGATTTCTGAAAATATTGCCCTTCAAACCTACTATAAAGAACCACATAGTAAAAATGGAATTTTGAACTATTCAAATATTACTTCTTATGCTAAAAAGTTAATGGAAGAGTTTGATGTTCGTGCTGCCAGTGAATTTGTTCCTGCAGCTGCACTCTCAGGAGGAAATCAACAAAAAGCAATTATTGCTCGTGAAATTGATCGTGATCCTGATCTCCTTATCGTCAGCCAGCCAACTCGTGGGTTGGATGTCGGTGCTATTGAATATATCCACAAACGCTTGATTGAAGAGCGTGATAATGGTAAGGCTGTCCTTGTTGTCAGCTTTGAATTGGATGAGATTTTAAACGTCTCAGACCGTATTGCCGTTATCCACGATGGTAAGATTCAAGGTATTGTATCACCAGAAACAACCAATAAACAAGAACTAGGTGTCTTGATGGCTGGTGGAAACTTGGGAAAGGAGAAGAGTGATGTCTAAAAAATTACAACAAATTTCGGTTCCCTTGATTTCTGTCTTTCTAGGAATTTTGCTCGGAGCCATTGTCATGTGGATCTTCGGTTATGATGCTATTTGGGGCTACGAAGAATTGTTCTATACAGCCTTTGGTAGTCTACGTGGGATTGGAGAAATCTTCCGTGCTATGGGACCTTTGGTCTTGATTGGTCTTGGTTTTGCCGTTGCTAGTCGTGCTGGTTTCTTTAACGTCGGACTTCCTGGTCAGGCTTTGGCAGGTTGGATTCTCAGTGGTTGGTTTGCCTTGTCGCATCCAGATATGCCACGTCCCTTGATGATTCTAGCGACTATCGTGATTGCCTTGATTGCTGGAGGGATTGTCGGAGCGATTCCAGGTATTCTGAGAGCCTATCTAGGGACGTCAGAGGTTATCGTAACCATCATGATGAACTACATCGTCTTGTATGTAGGGAATGCCTTTATTCATGCCTTCCCTAAAGACTTCATGCAAAGTACAGATTCGACGATTCGTGTTGGGGCTAATGCAACCTACCAGACACCTTGGTTGGCTGAGTTGACTGGTAATTCACGGATGAATATTGGTATTTTCTTTGCTCTTATTGCCGTTGCAGTCATTTGGTTTATGCTCAAGAAAACAACCCTTGGTTTTGAAATTCGTGCGGTTGGTCTTAATCCACATGCTTCAGAGTACGCTGGTATTTCTGCCAAACGAACAATTATCCTTTCAATGATTATCTCAGGTGCCTTAGCTGGTCTTGGTGGAGCCGTTGAAGGGTTGGGAACCTTCCAGAACGTCTATGTTCAAGGTGCGTCATTGGCTGTCGGATTTAACGGGATGGCGGTTAGTCTTCTTGCGGCAAATTCACCAATTGGTATTCTCTTTGCAGCCTTCCTATTTGGTGTTCTCCAAGTTGGAGCTCCTGGTATGAATGCGGCGCAGGTACCGTCTGAGCTTGTCAGCATTGTAACAGCGTCTATTATCTTCTTTGTCAGTGTTCATTACCTTATCGAACGCTTTGTCAAACCGAAAAAACAAGTTAAAGGAGGTAAGTAAAGATGTCTATTACAACCTTGCTCACCCTCTTGGTGTCTTCTATGCTGATTTACTCAGCACCCCTAATCTTTACAAGTATTGGCGGTGTTTTCTCTGAACGTGGTGGTGTGGTAAACGTCGGCCTTGAAGGAATTATGGTTATGGGTGCCTTTTCTGGAGTTGTCTTTAACCTTGAATTTGCAGAACAATTTGGAGCAGCAACTCCATGGCTATCTTTGCTTGTAGCAGGATTGGTAGGGGGAATCTTTTCTATCATCCACGCAGCAGCCACGGTTCATTTCCGTGCAGACCATGTTGTCAGTGGTACGGTATTGAACTTGATGGCGCCCGCTTTAGCAGTCTTTTTGGTCAAAGTTCTTTATAACAAAGGACAAACAGATAACTTAACCCAGACTTTTGGACGTTTTGACTTCCCAGTCTTGGCAAATATCCCAGTTATCGGTGATATCTTCTTCAAGTCAACTAGTTTACTTGGTTATCTGGCCATTGCCTTCTCATTCCTTGCTTGGTTTATCCTCTTCAAGACTCGATTTGGTCTTCGTCTCCGCTCTGTAGGTGAGCACCCTCAAGCAGCGGACACGTTGGGAATCAATGTCTACAAGATGAGATATTTAGGGGTTATCATTTCAGGTTTCCTAGGTGGAATTGGCGGAGCGATTTATGCTCAATCCATCTCAGTTAACTTCTCAGTGACAACTATTGTTGGACCTGGATTTATCGCTCTTGCTGCGATGATCTTCGGAAAATGGAATCCAATCGGAGCCATGCTATCTAGTCTCTTCTTTGGACTTTCACAAAGTTTGGCTGTTATCGGATCTCAATTGCCATTCCTACAAGGAGTTCCTGCGGTTTACCTTCAAATCGCACCTTATGTTTTGACAATTCTAGTCTTGGCAGCCTTCTTTGGAAAAGCAGTCGCACCAAAAGCAGATGGTATCAACTATATCAAATCAAAATAAGCATACAAAAAAACGTCAGTATAGAACTGGCGTTTTATTTTTTAGGATTCTGATGGGTTAAGTTCAGTCCCCAAGGGACAAGATTTTCAGTCTTATTCTGGATACGTGTGATATTATCCTTATGCCGAATGATAATCAAACTAGCAAGTGCTAGGATAATAGCGATGAAGAGAGGGTCGTAGTTACTCAGGATAAAACCAAAAAGCGGAAAGAGTAGAACTCCGATGACGGCTGCGATAGATGCTGTGACACTAGACAGTGAAATCATACTACCAAGATAGAGGGTTCCAAAGAAAACAACTGCTAGGTAGAGACAGAAGACAGGTGCAAATCCGAAAATCACTCCCGCACTGGTTGCGACAGCCTTGCCACCCTTAAATCCTGCAAAGATAGGGAAGGTATGTCCAATGACAGCCAAAAGTCCAAAGATGAGAGGCGAAACGCCTTGAAGATGAAACATAATCGGAAGTAGCGTTGCTAGAGTCCCTTTGAAAAAGTCAATCACAAAGGTTGCCATCCCTGCTTTCTTTCCTAAGATGCGGAAGGTATTGGTTGTCCCTGTGTTACCAGAACCATGCTCGCGCAGATTGATTTGAAAGAATATTTGTCCAATCCAGAGACCAGACGGAATCGAACCCAGCAGATAGGCTAGGATTAATAAAACTATTGTAATCATACTCCTATTATATCATGAATTGGGAAAGAAAGGCAGAGAATCTCTTCTGAAATTGTCACATCGGAGAAAGAAAAATTTTGCAAAATCCTTGGAAAACCTGTAGAATAGTAAAGATGAACGAATAGGAGGTTCCTTGTGTCAAAAAAGGAAATCAATATTAACAATTATAATGATGACGCCATTCAGGTGCTAGAAGGGTTGGATGCGGTTCGAAAACGTCCAGGGATGTATATCGGATCGACTGATGGTGCTGGTCTCCATCACCTCGTCTGGGAAATCGTCGACAATGCAGTCGATGAGGCCTTGTCTGGATTTGGTGACCGTATTGATGTCACCATCAATAAAGATGGGAGTTTGACTGTGCAAGACCATGGTCGTGGGATGCCGACGGGTATGCACGCTATGGGAATTCCAACAGTTGAGGTTATCTTTACCATTCTTCATGCCGGAGGGAAATTCGGTCAAGGTGGCTACAAGACATCTGGTGGTCTGCACGGGGTTGGTTCTTCCGTTGTTAACGCTCTTTCTAGTTGGTTGGAAGTTGAGATCACCCGTGATGGTGCAGTCTACAAGCAACGTTTTGAAAATGGTGGAAAACCTGTCACGACCTTGAAGAAAATCGGTACAGCGCCTAAGTCTAAGACAGGTACCAAGGTTACGTTTATGCCTGATGCGACTATCTTTTCTACGACAGATTTCAAGTACAATACCATTTCAGAGCGCCTCAATGAATCAGCTTTTCTCTTAAAAAATGTGACCTTGTCTTTGACAGATAAGCGAACAGATGAAGCAATTGAGTTCCACTATGAGAATGGGGTACAAGACTTTGTTTCTTATCTGAACGAAGACAAGGAAACCTTGACGCCAGTCCTTTACTTTGAAGGGGAAGACAATGGTTTCCAAGTGGAAGTAGCTCTCCAGTATAATGACGGATTTTCAGATAACATCTTGTCCTTTGTCAATAACGTTCGCACCAAGGATGGTGGAACACATGAGACAGGACTCAAGTCTGCTATCACTAAGGTCATGAATGACTACGCGCGTAAGACAGGTCTTCTCAAGGAAAAAGATAAAAACCTTGAAGGCTCAGACTATCGTGAGGGACTAGCGGCCGTTCTTTCTATTCTTGTTCCTGAAGAACACCTTCAGTTTGAAGGTCAGACTAAGGATAAACTAGGCAGTCCACTAGCTCGACCAGTTGTTGATGGGATTGTAGCTGATAAGTTGACCTTCTTCCTTATGGAAAATGGTGAATTGGCTTCTAACCTCATCCGCAAGGCTATCAAGGCGCGTGATGCTCGCGAAGCGGCACGTAAGGCGCGTGATGAGAGCCGGAATGGTAAGAAAAATAAAAAAGACAAGGGCTTATTGTCTGGAAAATTGACCCCAGCCCAATCTAAGAATCCTGCTAAGAATGAACTCTATCTGGTTGAGGGGGACTCTGCCGGTGGCTCTGCCAAACAAGGCCGTGACCGTAAATTTCAGGCTATCCTACCTCTTCGTGGTAAGGTTATCAATACAGCCAAGGCCAAGATGGCGGATATCCTCAAAAATGAAGAAATCAACACTATGATTTATACCATTGGTGCGGGTGTTGGAGCAGATTTTTCTATTGAGGATGCCAACTATGACAAGATTATTATTATGACCGATGCGGATACTGACGGTGCTCATATCCAGACCTTGCTCTTGACATTTTTTTACCGTTACATGCGTCCGCTAGTCGAGGCAGGACATGTCTATATCGCCCTTCCACCTCTTTACAAGATGTCCAAAGGAAAAGGCAAGAAAGAAGAAGTGGCTTATGCTTGGACGGATGGTGAGCTAGAAGAACTCCGCAAGCAGTTTGGTAAAGGTGCTACCCTTCAACGATATAAAGGTCTCGGTGAGATGAATGCGGACCAACTCTGGGAGACAACCATGAATCCAGAAACTCGAACTCTCATTCGTGTCACGATTGAAGACTTAGCACGCGCAGAACGTCGTGTCAATGTCCTCATGGGAGATAAAGTAGAACCACGTCGTAAGTGGATCGAAGACAATGTCAAGTTTACGCTGGAAGAAGCGACAGTGTTTTAAGTCACTTTTTAATGAATGGGTATTGACATGAGAACTGAAACAGAAATGCTCGATGTAATTTTACAAACTGCTAAAAACTTAAAAGTAGAAGCTGTGGCCATGTCTGGTTCACGGATAAACCCAAAGGCCCCAAAAGATGAATTTCAAGACTATGACGTGGTCTATGTCGTGGATGATTTAGATAATCTGACGAGCGACCTTTCTTGGTTGGAGCAGTTTGGCAAACGCATTATCGAGCAAGAGGTTAGATTGGGACATCGCCGTTTATTTCTTATGCTCTTTGAGGATGGTAACCGCATTGATTTGACCCTCTGCCCCAAAGAGCATATCAAGGAGTGGGTGGATAGTGAGGCAGGATTCACTGTTTTGGAAGACCCAGAACATTTATTTGAACCCTATTCCCCAAATCTAGAGCGTTTCTGGATACATCAAGCTAGTGAGACGGATTTTAAAAATTCTTGCAATGAATTTTGGTGGGTATCAGCCTACGTGATCAAAGGAATTTATCGAAAGCAACTTATCTATGCGACCGACCATCTCTACGGTATTTGTCAACAAGAACTCTTGAAGGTCTTGACTTGGCAAGTGGTAAGTGACAGGGGAAAGGTCGACATTGGAAAGAATTATAAGTATCTCTTTAACTATTTACCTGATGAGAAAGAGAAGGAATTCTTTGCTCTACTTGATTTTTCAAGTATAGAGAAACTTACTCAGTCTTTGTTTGCTACGATGCAACTTTTTCATCAAGAAGCTCAATTCTTTGCTCAAAAGATGGGTTTTGACTATGATACGGAAGTGGCTGAGAATATGATTGAGTATGCTGAGGAAAGAGTGAAGAAGTTTGGGAATAACTAGAAAAATGAAAAAGCGAGAGGAGAAGACTCATGATTGAAAAAGTGGAACGCCTCATTACAGAGGTTAATCGTATTCATAGAGAATATTCTAAAGATTATTTTGAAACGGGTAAGGTGGAAAAAATCAATCTCAAGCATACATTTTCAAAAGTTCCGACTAAAGCGATTTTGGCCTACCGTCTGAATTTACATGAGTCAATTAATGATTATCTGATGAAAGCGGATGTCCAAGATATTGCCTATGTTTATCGTGTCAAAACTTCTGAGTCTATTTTAGATAAAATTACACGTTTTTCAGAGCGTCAAGAGGGCTATCCTGTGAATTCAATTCTTAATGATATTTTTGGTGCTCGTATGATTTTAAGTTCCAAAGAGATAGCTCAAGTCATGGATAAATTAGATGATTGGCAAGAGATTTACGGACTAAAAAACTGGTATTTACGTGATAAAGATGGCTATGTCGGCATTCATATCTATTTTAAAAATAAAAGTAATTTTTATTACCCATGGGAACTCCAACTTTGGGATAAGAAAGATGTAGATAGTAATATTGCCAGCCATATCAAATATAAACGAGGATTTGTGGAGTAGACATTTCAAGTGGAAATGACGATACAGGAATTGGATGAAACTCACTTACTCTATATTTTTTCTTTTTCCATAATATTTACTCTCCATTCTTCGAAAGGAGTTGAACACGCCCTAAATGCTATGCGAAAACTCCTTATTACTAACTGAAGCAACAAATTTTAAATACTTTAAACTACAGAAAGGATAGTTTAGTTACTTATCGTAACTGAACACGGGACTAAGACTTAAGAAAAAAGAGAAATCGACTTGGGTTCATAGAACCTTACATCGATTTCCTATTTTTCTACAGAAATTTTCGGCAAGCCGAATTGTCCCTTTGTATCTTATGTCTAACATTCAAAACATGTCCCTGGAGGACATTATGGGAGAGCGCTTTGGTCGCTACTCCAAGTACATTATTCAAGACCGGGCTTTGCCAGATATTCGTGATGGCTTGAAGCCGGTTCAGCGACGTATTCTTTATTCTATGAATAAGGATGGTAATACCTTTGACAAGAGCTACCGTAAGTCGGCCAAGTCTGTAGGGAATATCATGGGGAATTTCCACCCACACGGTGACAGTTCCATCTATGATGCCATGGTCCGTATGTCTCAGGACTGGAAAAATCGTGAGATTCTAGTTGAAATGCACGGTAATAACGGTTCTATGGATGGAGATCCGCCTGCGGCTATGCGTTATACTGAGGCGCGTTTGTCTGAGATTGCAGGCTATCTTCTTCAGGATATCGATAAAAAGACCGTTCCTTTTGCTTGGAATTTTGACGATACCGAGAAAGAACCAACTGTCTTACCAGCAGCCTTTCCAAATCTCTTGGTAAATGGATCGACTGGTATTTCGGCTGGTTATGCCACGGATATTCCACCACATAATTTAGCTGAGGTCATCGATGCGGCGGTTTATATGATTGACCACCCAACTGCAAAGGTTGATAAACTCATGGAATTCCTACCTGGACCAGACTTCCCGACTGGAGGGATTATCCAGGGTCGTAATGAAATCAAGAAGGCCTATGAAACTGGGAAAGGGCGCGTAGTTGTTCGTTCCAAGACGGAGATTGAAAAGCTAAAAGGTGGTAAGGAACAAATTGTTATTACTGAGATTCCTTATGAAATCAACAAGGCCAATCTAGTCAAGAAAATCGATGATGTTCGTGTCAATAACAAGGTAGCTGGGATTGCTGAGGTTCGGGACGAATCTGACCGTGACGGTCTTCGTATCGCTATCGAACTCAAGAAAGACGCCAATACGGAGCTGGTTCTTAACTATCTCTTTAAGTACACAGACCTGCAAATCAACTATAACTTTAATATGGTGGCGATTGATAATTTCACACCTCGTCAGGTTGGGATTGTCCCAATCTTGTCCAGCTATATCGCCCACCGCCGTGAAGTCATTTTGGCGCGTTCACGCTTTGACAAAGAAAAGGCTGAGAAACGTCTCCATATTGTCGAAGGTTTGATTCGTGTGATTTCGATTTTAGACGAAGTCATTGCCCTTATCCGTTCATCCGAGAATAAGGCTGACGCCAAGGAAAACCTCAAGGTCAGCTATGATTTTACAGAGGAGCAGGCTGAGGCTATCGTAACCTTGCAACTTTACCGTTTGACCAATACAGATGTGGTTGTCTTGCAGGAAGAAGAAGCAGAACTTCGTGAGAAGATTGCTATGCTGGCGGCTATTATTGGTGATGAACGAACTATGTACAATCTCATGAAGAAAGAGCTTCGTGAGGTTAAAAAGAAATTTGCGACTCCGCGTTTGAGCACTTTAGAAGACACTGCGAAAGCAATCGAGATTGATACAGCTAGTCTGATCGCTGAGGAAGATACCTATGTCAGCGTGACCAAGGCAGGTTACATCAAGCGTACCAGCCCGCGTTCTTTTGCAGCTTCAACGCTAGAGGAAATTGGCAAACGTGATGATGACCGTTTGATTTTTGTACAAGCTGCCAAGACAACCCAGCATCTTTTGATGTTCACGACTCTTGGAAATGTCATTTATCGACCAATCCATGAATTGGCAGACATTCGCTGGAAAGACATCGGAGAGCATCTGAGCCAAACCATTACAAACTTTGAAACTAACGAAGAAATCCTTTATGTGGAAGTACTGGATCAGTTTGATGATGCGACAACCTACTTTACTGCAACTCGTCTCGGTCAAATTAAACGGGTAGAACGCAAAGAATTCTCTCCATGGCGAACCTACAAGTCTAAGTCTGTCAAGTATGCTAAGCTCAAAGACGAGACAGACCAGATTGTAGCAGTGGCTCCGATTAAACTAGATGATGTTCTTTTGATTAGCCAAAATGGTTATGCCCTTCGTTTCAATATTGAAGAGGTTCCGGTTGTTGGTGCCAAGGCTGCAGGTGTCAAAGCTATGAACCTGAAAGCAGATGATGTCCTCCAATCCGCCTTTATCTGTAACACCTCATCCTTCTACCTCTTGACCCAACGTGGAAGTTTGAAACGTGTTTCTATTGACGAAATTCCGGCAACCAGCCGTTCCAAACGTGGCTTACAAGTCTTGCGTGAGTTGAAAAACAAACCGCATCGTGTCTTCTTGGCAGGAGCGGTTGCAGAACAAGGCTTTATTGGTGATCTCTTCAGTACAGAAGTGGAAGAGAACGACCAAACTCTGCTTGTTCAATCCAACAAAGGAACAATCTATGAAAGCCGATTGCAAGACTTGAACCTGTCAGAACGAACCAGCAACGGAAGCTTCATTTCTGATACGATTTCAGATGAAGAAGTTTTTGACGCTTATCTTAAAGAAATATTTACTGAAGCTAAATAAGTGAAATGAAGAATCAGTTCTAAGAGCTGGTTCTTTTTATTGAAGAAATTTTCTGAAAATTACAAAATATACTTGCTATTTTAGAAAAATAGTGTAGAATAAAAGAAATAGGTTTTTAGAATAAGGAGTGGAATATGACAGTAACGATTGATTGGGAAAATCTCGGTTTTTCCTATATGAAATTACCTTATCGCTATATTGCTCATTTTAAAAATGGACAATGGAATCAAGGAGAACTTACAGAAGATGCAACCTTGCATATTTCAGAGTCTTCTCCAAGTCTTCACTATGGTCAACAAGCCTTTGAAGGTTTGAAAGCTTACCGTACTAAGGATGGTAGTGTTCAACTTTTCCGTCCTGACGAAAATGCTAAACGCCTGCAACGTACTTGTGATCGTCTCTTGATGCCACAAGTTCCGACAGAAATGTTTGTAGAAGCTTGTAAGGCAGTTGTTCGTGCGAATGAAGAATACGTACCACCATACGGAACAGGTGGAACCCTTTATCTTCGTCCTCTTTTGATTGGAGTAGGAGATATTATCGGAGTAAAACCAGCAGAAGAGTACATTTTCACTATCTTTGCCATGCCAGTTGGTAATTACTTTAAAGGCGGTTTGGTCCCAACCAACTTCTTGATTCAGGATGAATACGACCGTGCCGCTCCAAATGGTACAGGTGCGGCTAAGGTTGGTGGAAACTATGCTGCAAGTCTCTTGCCAGGGAAATTGGCCAAGTCACGTCATTTCTCAGATGTTATCTATCTAGACCCATCAACTCATACAAAGATTGAAGAAGTCGGATCAGCTAACTTTTTTGGGATTACAGCTGATAATGAATTTGTAACACCATTGAGTCCATCTATCTTGCCATCTATTACCAAGTATTCCTTGCTTTACTTAGCAGAACATCGCTTGGGCTTAACTCCTATTGAGGGGGATGTCCCAATTGATAATCTTGACCGTTTTGTAGAGGCAGGTGCCTGTGGTACAGCAGCAGTTATTTCTCCAATTGGTGGAATTCAGCACGGTGATGATTTCCATGTTTTCTATAGTGAAACAGAAGTAGGTCCTGTGACTCGTAAACTCTATGATGAATTGACAGGTATTCAGTTTGGTGATATTGAAGCGCCAGAAGGTTGGATTGTAAAAGTAGATTAAAATTAACTAAAGGAGATTTTTATGAAATCGAAAAAATGGCTCTTAACAGCAGGAGTGGTCCTGAGCACAACAGCTCTTTTAGTGGCTTGTGGAAAAGCTGATAAAGAAGCAGATGCACCGACAACATTTTCATATGTCTATGCAGTAGATCCAGCATCTTTGGATTATAGTATAGCGACTCGTACATCTACAACAGATGTCATCGGGAATGTGGTGGATGGTTTGATGGAAAATGACCAGTACGGGAATGTTATTCCTTCCTTGGCTGAAGATTGGTCTGTCTCAAAAGATGGTTTGACTTATACCTATAAACTTCGTAAAGGAGTTAAATGGTACACTTCAGAAGGCGAAGAATACGCAGAAGTAACAGCCCATGACTTTGTGACAGGACTAAAACACGTAGCTGACGGCAAGTCAGACGGTGTCTCTCTCATCCAAAATTCAATCAAGGGCTTGGATGCCTACATGACTGGTGAGACCAATGATTTCTCTACAGTTGGTGTCAAGGCCTTGGACGATTACACAGTTGAATATACCCTAAACAAACCAGAAAGTTTCTGGAACTCTAAAGTCACCACAGCAACGATGTTGCCTGTAAATGAAGAGTTTTTGAAGGCATCAGGTAAAGATTATGGAGCAGTTACTCCAGCAGGGATTCTTTACAATGGTCCTTATATCTTGAAGACCTTGACTTCTAAATCGTTGATCGAATACGAGAAAAATCCAAACTACTGGGATAAAGAAAAGGTAAAAATTGAAAAGGTCAAATTGACTTACTACGATGGTTCTGATCAGGAATCGTTGATTCGTAGCTTCTCTTCAGGTGCCTATACGACAGCCCGTCTCTTCCCAAGTAGCTCAAACTTTGCTTCAACTTTGGAACAATACGGAGATAAAATCACTTATAGCCCACAGGACTCAAGTAGTTATTACTTCACCTTTAACGTAAATCGTCAATCATATAATAAAACTGCGAAAACAAGTGAAGAGCAAAAGACTTCTACTAAAGAAGCTATGCTTAATAAGGACTTCCGTCAGGCTATCAACTTTGCCTTCAACCGCCATTCTTATGCTGCCCAGCTAAATGGTGAAGACGGTGCGGACAAGATTATTCGTAACAGCCTCGTTCCTGACAACTTTGTACAAGCAGGTGGTAAAAACTTTGGTCAAATCGCTCAAGCAGAGTTGGTGAACTATGGTGACCAATGGAAAGATGTTGAGCTAGTTGACGGTAAGGATTCTATCTACAATCCTGACAAGGCTAAAGCTGCTTTCGAAAAAGCTAAGAAAGACTTGGAATCTAAAGGGGTAACATTCCCAATTCACTTGGATGTCCCAGTTGAACAAACAGATACCATCGCCGTTCAACAAAGCAACTCTTTCAAACAGTCTATTGAATCAACTCTTGGTGCTGAAAATGTTGTTATCGACGTTCTTCAAATGACAGATAATGAAAAGGAAACAATCACTTCTCAAGCGCGTGTTCCTTCTCAAAAAGATTATGATTTGAACAGTACAGGATGGGCTCCAAGCTATCAAGACCCAGCATCTTACTTGAATATCATGGATCCTAAATCAGGTTCTGCTATGAAACACCTTGGTATTACTAAAGGGAAAGATAAGGATGTTGTAGCTAAACTTGGTTTGGACCAATATAAGAAATTATTGGATGATGCAGATTCAGAAACTACAAATCTTGAAGAACGCTATGAAAAATATGCCAAGGCTCAAGCTTGGTTGACAGATAGTTCATTATTGATGCCAACAGCCTCATCTGGTGGTTCTCCAGTTGTAAGTAATGTCGTGCCATTCTCAAAACCATACTCACAAGTTGGTATTAAGGGTGACCCATATATCTTTAAAGGAATGAAATTGCAAAAAGATATTGTTACAACAAAAGAATATGAAGAAGCACTGAAAAAATGGCAAAAAGAAAAATTGGAATCAAATGGTAAGTACCAAAAAGAACTAGAAAAACATATTAAATAAAGCAGAAAACTTTATATCAGACGGTAAATTCGCAAACTAAGTTCCACCGCTAGTAGAAGTGGAAGTTAGTCTGATAAAAATCCTAAAAACCAGTGGAAATCCGTGTCAGGGTAAGTTCCACTGGTTTTACTAATGCTTGATTTCATCGCTTTTGTAACCAAAAGGAATCG